>NZ_JBFATS010000018.1:0-187383 GCF_040678435.1 Streptomyces sp. NPDC052682
CCCGCCGCCGCGCCCGCCCCGGCCGCCGCCGCACCGGCCCAGCCCGCGGCTCCGGCGCCCGCGCCCGCCGCACCCGCCCCGGTCACCCCGGCCCCGGCCGCTCCGGCCGCCGGCCAGCCGGCCGACGAGGGCGCCTACGTCACCCCCCTGGTGCGCAAGCTCGCCGCCGAGCACGGCGTCGACCTGTCCTCCGTCAAGGGCACCGGCGTCGGCGGCCGTATCCGCAAGCAGGACGTCATGGCGGCCGCCGAGGCCGCCAAGGCCGCCGCCGCTGCCCCGGCCCCGGCCGCGGCCGCTCCGGCCGCGGCGAAGAAGGCCCCGGCGCTGGAGGCCTCCCCGCTGCGCGGCCAGACCATCAAGATGCCGCGGATCCGCAAGGTCATCGGCGACAACATGGTCAAGGCCCTGCACGAGCAGGCCCAGCTGTCCTCGGTCGTCGAGGTCGACGTCACCAAGCTGATGCGGCTGCGCGAGCGGGCCAAGGCGTCCTTCCAGGCGCGTGAGGGCGTCAAGCTCTCCCCGATGCCGTTCTTCGTCAAGGCCGCCGCCCAGGCGCTGAAGGCCCACCCGGTCATCAACGCCAAGATCAACGAGGCCGAGGGGACCATCACCTACTTCGACACCGAGCACATCGGTATCGCGGTGGACTCCGAGAAGGGCCTGATGACCCCGGTCATCAAGAACGCCGGTGACCTCAACATCGCCGGTATCGCCAAGGCCACGGCGGAGCTGGCCGGCAAGGTCCGCGCCAACAAGATCACCCCGGACGAGCTGTCCGGCGCGACCTTCACCATCTCCAACACCGGTTCGCGCGGCGCCCTGTTCGACACGATCATCGTGCCGCCGGGCCAGGTCGCGATCCTCGGCATCGGCGCGACGGTCAAGCGCCCGGCCGTCCTGGAGACGGAGGAGGGCACGGTCATCGCCGTCCGCGACATGACCTACCTGACCCTCTCCTACGACCACCGCCTGGTGGACGGCGCGGACGCCGCCCGCTACCTGACGGCGGTCAAGGCGATCCTGGAGGCGGGCGAGTTCGAGGTCGAACTCGGCCTGTAACCGCCGCCCTCAGCCGGACACACAGGTGCCCCCACCCGAAGACGCCGGGTGGGGGCACCGCCTTCTTCCGGGGGCGCGGCACCGAACTCCCCGGCGCCGAAACCCCCGTGTGCAACTTGTCTCACCTGCATGAAAGCCCCCGCACACGCCCTCCCCGGGCAGCGAACCGGCCGTATCGTCTAAACGTCGACGCGCCCAAAGGAGCTCCCATGACCGCCCCCGTCATCCACTCGCTGCGCGAACAGATCCGCGAGCACATCCTGGAAGGGATCATCAGCGGGCGCTGGCAGCCGGGCGAGCGCATCGTGGAGCGGCGCATCGCCACCGAGCTGGAGGTCAGCCAGACCCCGGTCCGTGAGGCCCTGCGCGAGCTGGAGTCGCTGCGGCTGATCGAGTCCGCGCCGAACAAGGGCGTACGGGTGCGGAACCTGACGGCCGCCGACCTGGAGGAGAGCTACCCGGTGCGGGCCGGCCTGGAGGCCATCGCGGCGGAACTGGCGGCGGACCGGCTGGCGGAGGACTGCTCGGCCCTCGAACCGCACGTCAGCGCCCTGTACGAAGCCGACCGCCGGTCGGACGGCACCGCCCAGGTCCGCCACACGGTCGGCTTCCACCGCGAACTGGTGCGCGCGGCCGGCAACTCGGTGCTGCTGCACACCTGGGAGGGCCTGGGCATCGAGGTGTTCACGGCCCTGTCGATCCGCTGGCTGGGCACGGTCCAGCAGTCGTACGCGGAGGAGCACGAGGAGCTGGTCGCCGCCTTCAAGCGCCGCGACCCCCGTATCGCCGACCTGGTGAAGGCCCACGTGCTGGGCTGCGCGCCGAGGGCCTGACACCGCGCGGAGGGGCCCTGAAGAAGGGCCCTGACGACCCCGCGGGACAGGGGAGCAGCACCGCGCTCACCTGCACAAACACCCGCACGGGAGCGTCACCCCGTGCCACTGCCGGAGGCACCGCGTGCCGACTTTCTCGTGATCAAGAGGTTTTGCCCCTCAACCCTTTGATCGATCATCGATCAGAGAGTTACAGTCGCCGACGGGCTTCCACCGAAGCCCCAGCCCTGTCCTGCCAAAGACCAAGGGCACCCCCGAACCCTTACCGATGAGGGAACCCCCTTCGACTGAGGAAGGCGGCGACATGACCGACCCCAACGCCATCCGGCCGAGCGAGCTCGACCAGCTCCCGGACCGCGACCCGGAGGAGACCGCCGAGTGGCAGGCCTCCCTGGACGCCGTCGCCAAGGCGGCCGGGCCGCACCGTGCCGCGTACCTGATGCGCCGCACGCTGGAGCGCGCCGAGGGGACCGGCGTTCCGCTGCCGAAGCTCCTCGAGACCGACTACGTCAACACCATCCCCACCGCCGCCGAGCCGGTCGTGCCCGGTGACGAGGAGATGGAGCAGCGGATCACCGCGTGGAACCGCTGGAACGCGGCCGCGATGGTGACCCGCGGCGCGAAATACGGCGTCGGCGGCCACATCGCCACCTTCGCCTCCGCCGCCTGGCTGTACGAGACCGGCTTCAACCACTTCTTCAAGGGCAAGGAGGCCGACGGCTCGGGCGACCAGCTCTACATCCAGGGCCATGCCTCCCCCGGCATCTACGCCCGCGCCTTCCTCGACGGGCGGCTGACCGAGCAGCACCTGGACAACTTCCGCCGGGAGGCGGGCGGCAGCGGCCTGCCGTCCTACCCGCACCCGCGCCGCCTGCCCTGGCTGTGGGAGTTCCCGACGGTGTCGATGGGCCTCGGCCCGCTCTCCGCCATCTACCAGGCGCGCTTCAACCGCTACCTCACCAACCGCGGCATCAAGGACACCTCCGGCTCGCACGTGTGGGCCTTCCTCGGCGACGGCGAGATGGACGAGCCCGAGTCGACCGCGGCCCTGGCGCTGGCCGCCCGCGAGGAGCTGGACAACCTCACCTTCGTCATCAACTGCAACCTGCAGCGCCTGGACGGCCCCGTCCGCGCCAACTTCAAGATCGTGCAGGAGCTGGAGGCCCAGTTCCGCGGCGCCGGCTGGAACGTCATCAAGACGCTGTGGGGCTCGGCCTGGGACGAGCTGTTCCAGCTCGACACCACGGGCGCGCTCGTACGCCGTCTGCGCCAGGTGCCCGACGCGCAGATCCAGACGTACCAGACGCGCGACGCGGCCTACATCCGCCAGGACTTCTTCGGCGCCGACCCGGCGCTGGCGGAGATGGCGAAGCTGCTGAGCGACGACAAGATCCTGGAGTGTTTCCACGTCTCGCGTGGCGGCCACGAGCCGCGCAAGGTGTACGCGGCGTACAAGGCGGCCCTGGAGCACAAGGGCGCGCCGACCGTGATCCTGGCGCAGACGGTCAAGGGCCACACCCTCGGTGAGGGCTTCGCCTCCAAGAACGCCAACCACCAGATGAAGAAGCTGACGGTGGACGAGTTCAAGGCGATGCGCGACCTGCTCGGCCTGCCGATCAAGGACAGCGACTTCGTCGACGGTGTGGTCCCCTACGGCCACCCGGGCGCCGACTCCCCCGAGGTCCGCTACCTGCAGGAGCGCCGCGCCGCCCTCGGCGGTCCGGCCCCGGCCCGCCGGGTGCACCCGGTGGCGCCGCTGCCCGCGCCCGCCGAGAAGGCCTTCACCGCCTTCGACAAGGGCTCCGGCTCGCAGAACGTGGCCACCACCATGGCCTTCGTCCGCCTGGTCAAGGACCTGGTCCGCGACAAGGAGACCGGCAAGCGCTGGGTGCCGATCGTCCCCGACGAGGCGCGCACCTTCGGCATGGAGTCGCTGTTCCCGTCCCTCGGCATCTACTCGCCCAAGGGCCAGACGTACGAGCCGGTCGACCGCGACCAGCTGATGTACTACAAGGAGGCCAGGAACGGCCAGATCCTCAACGAGGGGATCACCGAGGCCGGTTCGATGGCCGACTTCATCGCCGCCGCCACGTCGTACGCGACGCACGGCGAGCCGATGATCCCGTTCTACATCTTCTACTCGATGTTCGGCTGGCAGCGCACGGCCGACCAGATGTGGCAGCTCGGCGACCAGCTCGGCCGCGGCTTCCTCATCGGCGCCACGGCCGGCCGTACGACGCTGACCGGTGAGGGCCTGCAGCACGCCGACGGCCACTCCCCCGTCATCGCCGCGACCAACCCGGCGGCGCTGACGTACGACCCGGCGTTCGCGTACGAGATCGCGGTCATCGTCAAGGACGGTCTGCGCCGCATGTACGGCGAGGCGGCCCCGGGCGAGGACCCGGACGTCTTCTACTACCTGACCGTCTACAACGAGCCGCTGCCGCAGCCCGCCAAGCCGCAGGGCCTCGGCATCGACGAGGGCATCGTCAAGGGCCTGTACCGCTTCAACACGGCGGAGTCGGCGGGGGTGGCCGTCCCGGCGAACGCCCCGCGCATCCAGCTGCTGGGCTCCGGCACGGCGATCCACTGGGCGCTCAAGGCGCAGCGGATGCTCGCCGAGGAGTGGGGCGTGGCGGCCGACGTGTGGTCGGCGACCTCCTGGAGCGAGCTGCGCCGGGACGCGCTGGAGGCCGACGCGGCGCTGCTGCGCGGCGAGGAGCGGGAGCCGTACGTCCGTCAGGCGCTGCAGGGCGCCGAGGGCCCGGTGCTGGCGGTCTCCGACTACATGCGCCAGGTCCCGGACCAGATCGCGCAGTGGGTCGAGCAGGACTGGTCCTCGCTGGGCGCCGACGGCTTCGGCCTGTCCGACACCCGCGAGGCGGCCCGCCGCCACTTCGGGGTCGACGCCGAGTCGATCGTCGTGGCGGCCCTGGCCCAGCTCGCCCGGCGGGGCGAGGTCCAGGCGACCGCGGTGAAGGAAGCGCGCGAGAAGTACGGGCTGTAGCAACGGCCCGGGGCGGGGTGAAGGGGTACGGCGGTCGCCGTGCCCCTTCGCTGTCGGTGGGGCCCGGCATGATGGCCGTATGCGCGCTGCCCGGCTGATCAAGATGGTGCTGTTGCTCCAGTCGCGGCCCTCCATGACCGCCGCCGAGCTGGCGCGGGAGCTGGAGGTGTCGGAGCGGACCGTGACACGGGACGCGCAGGCGCTGTCGGAGGCCGGGGTGCCGGTGTACGCGGACCGGGGGCGGGCCGGCGGGTACCGGCTGGTCGGCGGGTACCGTACGCGGCTGACGGGGCTGCACCGCAGTGAGGCGGAGGCGTTGTTCCTCTCCGGGGTGCCGGGGGCGCTGCGGGAGATGGGGCTGGAGGACGCGGCCTCGGCGGCCCGGCTGAAGGTGTCGGCGGCGCTGCTGCCGTCCCTGCGGGACGCCTCCCGTACGGCGGGGCAGCGGTTCCACCTCGACGCGCCGAACTGGTTCCGGGAGCCGAAGACGCCCGAGCTGCTGCCGGCCGTCGCGGACGCGGTGTGGGACGACCGGCGGATCACCGCGCGCTACCGGCGCAGGGAGCGGGAGGTGGTCCGGGAGCTGGAGCCGTACGGGCTGGTGCTCAAGGCGGGCGTCTGGTACCTGTGCGCGCGGGGCGGGGGGCGGGCGTCGTTCCGGGTGTACCGCATCGACCGGTTCACGGCGGTGGAGCCCGGGGAGGAACGCTTCGCACGGGACCCGGAGTTCGACCTGCCCGCCTTCTGGGAGGAGCGGGCCGAGCAGTTCGCGCGGTCCCTGCTGCGCGCTCAGGTCGTGGTGCGGCTGTCGGTGGCGGGCGCGCGCAGACTGCCGTACGCCGTCGATCCGCTGTCCGCCCGGGAGGCGCTGGCCGCCGCGGGCGAAGCGGACCCGGACGGCTGGGTGACGCTGACCCTCCCCGTGGAGTCGGAGGAGGTGGCCCACGAGCAGCTGTCGATGCTCGGGCCGGAGGTCGAGGTGCTGGCACCGGAGAGCCTGCGGGCACGGTTCGCCTCGGACGCGCGGCGGCTGGGCGAGCTGTACGGCGGGTGACTTGGCGGAGGGCGGCGGAGGACAATCCCCCGCACTCCGGGGTGCGACCCCCTGCCCCAGGGCCGATGCTGGAACCCGTGATGGACGAGACGGAGTTCTGGGAGCTGGTGGACGACACCCGCGAGGCCGCCGAGGGCGACCCCGAGGAGCAGGCCGACCTGCTCGTGGCGCGGCTCGTGGAACTGGATCCCGAGTCGGTCCTCGACTTCGCCCGTCACTTCGAGTCCCGGTACAACCGGGCCTACACCTGGGAGCTGTGGGGAGCGGCCTGGGTGCTGCTCGACGGGGCGAGCGACGACGCCTTCGACTACTTCCGCTGCTGGCTGATCGGCCAGGGCCGCGAGGTCTTCGAGGGCGCCCTGCACGACCCGGACTCGCTGGCCGACCTCCTGGACGACTTCGACGAGGACATCGACGGCGACGGCGAGGACCTCGGCTACGCGGCCGACGAGGCGTACGAGCAGCTCACCGGCATGGTCGCCCCCGACCTGGACATCCCGCCCGCGCCCGAGGAACCGGCGGGGACCCCGATCGACCTGGAGAACGGGCGGCAGCTCGCCGAGCGCTATCCCCGGCTGTGGGAGCGGTTCAGGGCCTGAGCCGGTTCAGCCGGCCCTGCAGCCGGGCCGCCAGCGCCCTGATCTCCGGCAGGCGGGCGTGCAGGGCGGCGCCCGGGCAGCTGGTCATGAAGGCCTCGTTGTGTCCCGCGAGGGCGGGCAGGGTGGCCGTGGTGCCGGCGGCGTAGCGGCTGCGGCTGTTGCTGGAGACCAGGCGGACCCGCGCGCGGGGGTCGGTGCCGGACAGGCCGAGCTTCCAGGCGGCCAGCGCGGCGATGGCGCGGGTCATCGCGGGAGGTACGGGCGCTCCCGCGCTGAAGGTGCCGATGGCGGCGATGCCCGCCGTGCGGTGGTTGAAGCCCTGGGTGTGGGCGCCGGTGACCGGGCGGCCGACACCGCCGGCGCGGCCCTCGTACAGGGTGCCGCAGCGGTCGACGAGGAAGTTGTAGCCGATGTCGTCCCAGTCGCGGCCGCCGGTCTGGTCGGCGTACAGGTGCCGGATGATGCGCGGTGTGTCCGCGCAGTCGTAGTCGTTGGGCGAGTCGGTGTGGTGGACGAAGACGGCCACGACCTTGTCGTCGTAGCGCGGCGGCGGCTGCCCCCGGGCGGCCCCGCCCAGCCACACCGACCTCGGCAGGATGCGCGGCTCGGGCGCGGTGTACGGCCTGACGGCCCGGTCCGTGGCCGGCCGGGCCGGGGGTGGGGCGGGCCGCTCGGCCCCGTGGCAGCACACCACCAAAGCGGCGCCGGCCGCCAGCCCCGGCAGCCGCCGGAGCACCACGCGCAATCCGCCCCACCCCCTCCGGCCCGGGCCACCGCCCCACCCCCTCCGGCCCGGGCCACCGCCCGAACCCCCGGAACCGCCCCCGCCCGCGCCGCCGCCCAAGCCGGGGGAGCTGCCCCCGCCCGGGCCACCGCCCAAGCCGGGCGAACTGCCCCCGCCCGGGCCACCGCCCAAGCCGGGCGAACTGCCCCCGCCCGGGCCGCCGCACGAGCCACCGGAACCGCTCCCGACCGGGCCGCCGGGCGGGCCGTCGGGAGCGCTCCCGTCGAGTTTCACGGCACTCCCCGCCCCGTGCGGGGCGCACGTGTCGTCCGCGCCGCGCCCCCCGCCCGGGGCGCACGCGCCCTGGGTGTCGTGTGCGTCGGCGTTGCCCGGTGCCGCGGCTGTGGGGCGTATACCGCCGGTTGCGCCGGGTATGCCAGGTACTCGGGTGGCGCGGCGGCGCCGCACCCCCCGCGGTCTGCGGAAGACACGCATGGTCCCACTGTCGGCCGGTTCCGGTCCGTCCGCGATGTGTGCTGTGCCACCCGGTGGAACCATCGTCCGGGTCCGCGACGTTTTTTCGAGTGCAGGCGCGCGTGGGTGACCGGTTCCCGGCGATCACGCGCGCGCGTGCTGATCACCGGGCCCGTCCCCCACGTACTAAGGGGTCCGAGGAGAAAGGCGGCTTGCGTGGACCTGCTCGACATCCTGCTGTTGCTGGTCATCCTGGCCTACGCGGCGTCCGGCTACCGCCGCGGCCTGGTGGCCGGCTGCGTCTCGCTCGCCGGGTTCGTGGGCGGCGCGGTCGTCGGCGTGTGGGTCCTGCCGTGGGTGATGAGGCCGGTCGAGCCGGGGACGACGGCGGCGACGGTGACCGCCGTGTTCACGGTGCTGCTCCCGGCCGTGGTCGGCCACGAGCTGGCGGGCCGGCTGGCGCTGCGGCTGCGCCGGGAGCTGGACCGCGGGCCGCTCAGGGTGGCGGACGGGATCGGCGGGGCCGTCGCCAACGCGGCGGCCGTGCTGATCGTGGCGTGGGTGGCCGCGAGCGTCCTGGGCGCCTCCTCCTCCCCGCTGGTGACGAGCGCGATACGGGACTCGCGGCTGCTCGGCGCCGTGCAGCAGGCGATGCCGGACACCACCCCGGCGTGGTTCTCCCGGGCCACCACCGCGCTGACCCAGGCGGGCTTCCCGCAGGTGTTCAACCCCTTCGAGAACGAGTCGACCGCCGAGGTCGCCCGCCCCTCCGGCGACAGCGTCACGGCGGCCGCCACCAACGCCGCCAAGCTCAGCACGGTCAAGGTCGAGGGCGTCGCGGGCACCCAGGGCCGCGAGGGCAGCGGGTTCGTCTACGCGCGGGAGCGCGTGATGACCAACGCGCACGTGGTGGCCGGGATCGACGAGCCGACCGTGCAGATCGGCGGCGTCGGGCGCACCTACGAGGCGCGGGTGGTGCTCTTCGACCCGCAGAAGGACGTGGCCGTGCTGTACGTGCCCGGCCTGAGGGCACCGGTCCTGCGGTTCGACGACGACGCCGAGCGGGGCGACTCGGCGGTCGTGGCGGGCTATCCGGAGGACGGCGACCTCAACCTCCAGGCGGCGACGGTCGCCAACCGGGTGCGGGCGACCGGCCAGAACATCTACAACGACGACACGGTGACCCGCGAGATCTACTCGATCCGCTCCACCGTGCGCCCCGGCAACTCCGGCGGCCCGCTGCTGACCACCGACGGCCGCGTGTACGGCGTGGTCTTCGCCCGCTCCACCTCGGACGCCGAGACCGGCTACGTCCTCACGGCGGCCGAGGTCGCCTCCGACGCCGACCGCGCGGCGGACGCGACGGCGCCGGTGGACACCGGGGACCTGGTCACGTCCTGACTCCGGTCACAGGAACATTCCCATGAACACGTCGTCGACGTACGCCCCGCCGACGAAGAACTCCTCCGGCAGCACACCCTCCACCGCGAAGCCCTCGGACTCGTACAGCCTGCGCGCCGGGGTGTTGTGGCCGAGGACGCGCAGGGTCAGCCGCCGCGCCCCCTGCCGCCGGGCCTCCTCGCGCGCCGCCCGCAGCAGCACCCGCCCGACGCCCGCGCCGCGCGCCTCCTCGGCGACGGCGAGGCCCTGGATCTGGCGGACGTGCGCGTTGGAGGCCAGCGGTGTGGGGCAGCCCAGCGTGAGGTAGCCGACGACGGTCCCGGCGAGCTCGGCGACGAGGTGGTCGCGCGGCACGGACCGCTCGGTGAAGAAGGGCCCGTACGGGGGCTCGGGGCGGGGCTGGACCGAGTGCAGCGGGGACCAGGTGGCGCGGTCGAGCCGCCCCAGCGCCTCGTCGTCGTCGAGTCGGGCGTGACGTATGTGGGGAACCGGCATGGCGGCAGCCTACGTGCGGTACCCGCGCGCCCACCGGGCAATTTCGGGTGACCCGGCAGGATGGGCCCATGGAACGTTCACGCATCGCGGTGGCCGGCGCGTCCGGTCTGATCGGCAGCGCCCTGGTGCGGTCCCTGACCGCGGACGGGCACGAGGTGGTGCGCCTGGTACGCGGCGCGCCCCGCTCGGCGGACCAGGTCCGCTGGGACCCGGAGGGCAGGCACGTCGACGCGGCCGGGCTCGCCGGGTGTCACGCCGTGGTGAACCTGGCGGGCGCCGGCGTCGGCAACCGTCGCTGGACGGCGGCGTACAAGGCGCGGATCCGGGCCAGCCGGGTGGACGGCACCGCGGCGCTCGCCGAGGCCGTCGCCTCCCTCGCCGAGGGCGAACGGCCGCGGGTCTTCGTCAACGGCAGCGCGATCGGCTACTACGGCGAGACCGGCGACCGCGCCGTGGACGAGAGCGCGCCCCCGGGCGAGGGGTTCCTGCCGTCGTTGTGCGTCGAGTGGGAGGCCGCGGCGGCACCGGCCCAGGAGGCGGGCGTGCGGACGGTGTTCACCCGGACCGGCCTGGTGGTCTCCCGCCGGGGCGGAGCCTGGGGGCGGCTGTTCCCGCTGTTCCGGGCCGGGGTGGGCGGACGGCTGGGGGACGGCCGGCAGTACTGGTCGTTCATCGCGCTGCACGACGAGGTCGCCGCGATCCGGCACCTGCTGGACCGCGACGACCTGTCCGGGCCGTTCAACCTGACCGCCCCGCAGCCGCTGACGAACCGTGAGATCACCGCGGCGATGGCCCGGGTGCTGCACCGCCCGGCACTGTTCGGTGTCCCGGCGCCGGTGCTGCGGGCCGCGCTCGGCGAGCTGGCCGGGGACGTGCTCGGCAGTGCGCGGGTGCTGCCCACCCGGCTGCTGGAGTCGGGCTTCCGGTTCGCGTTCCCGGACATCGACGCGGCGATCCGCGCGGCCCTGGACTGAACGGCGTCCTGAGCGATGCGTGCGCCGCCGCGACAACCGAGGGACCGTATGCGACCGCTGTGCGACCGTGCCCTGTCGATGCGCGACTCCCCCTGACCGATCACGGCCCTACGCTCGACCAGAACTCGGGTATCCCTGGAGCCGGTTGAGGGCATCACGATTCCAGCGCCCGCGCAACCTCGAGGAGGGGCACGTGCTTGAGCCCGCGTATCAGGCCGACGTCGTCGTCGTGGGGGCCGGGGTCGCCGGACTCTCGGCGGCGCACCGGCTGGCCAGCGCAGGAGTGACGACGGTGGTGCTGGAGGCCGCCCACGGCGTGGGGGGCCGGATGGCGACCGACAAGGTGGACGGCTTCCGGCTCGACAGGATGGGGCAGCTGCTCTCGACCGCGTATCCCGATCTACGGCACACACCGGGTCTCGGCCACCTGGTGCTGCGCCCGTTCGCGCCCGGTGTCCTGCTGCACAGCGACGGCCGGCACCACCGCGCGGGCGCCCGGACGGGCGCCGGGGGCGCACGGGGTGCGCTGCACGCAGTGCGCGCCCTGGCGAGCGCCCCGAGGCCGTCGTCCGGGTCCAGGGCGCCCAGGAGGCCGGTGGCCGTGCCCGGGCGGCCGGTGTCCGTCCCCCGGAGCCGGACGGGTGCCCCGCTGGGCACCGGCCTCGACCAGGCCCGCCTCGGCGCCGCGCTGACGCGCCTGGCGGGGACACCGGTGGAGCGGCTGCTGGCCCGCCCGGAGCTGCCCGCCGGACAGGCCCTGGCCGCGCGCGGCCTGCCCGCCCGGACCGTCGACGGCTTCCTGCGCCCGCTGCTCGCCGCCCTGCTGTGCGACCCGGAGCTGACCACGTCCAGCCGCTGCGCCGATCTCGCGCTGCACGCCTTCGCCAGCGGGCGGCTGTGCCTGCCGGAGGGCGGCGCGGAGGCGGTGCCACAGCTGCTGGCGGGCACGCTGCCGCCAGGCACCGTGCACACCGGGGTGCGGGTGACCTCCATCTCCACGACCTCGGTGACCACGGCGGAGCACGGCGAGATCCGCTGCCGGGCGGTGCTGCTGGCGACGGGCGCCCGGGCCGCTGCCGAGCTGCTGCCCGGGCTGCGGGTACCGGACTTCCACCCGGTGACGGTCGTCCACCACACCACGGACGTGCCGCCCGCGACCGGCGCGTCGCTGCTGCTGGACGCCGACCGCGGCGGCCCGGTCGCGCACACGGCGGTGGTCAGCCGCGTCGACCCGTCCCGCGCCCCGGCGGGCCGGACCCTCGTCTCCTCCACGGTCCTCGGCCCGCCGCCCGGCGACGTGGACACGGCCGTACGCAGGCATCTGTCCCGCCTGTACGGCACCTCCACGGCACGCTGGGAGACCCTCGCCGTCCACCACACCGCCGACGCCGTGCCCGCCATGCGGCCGCCGCACGACCTGCGGCGCCCGGTGCGGCTGCTGGCGGGCCTGTACGTGTGCGGGGACCACCGGGACACCAGCACCGTGCAGGGCGCCCTGCACTCCGGCCGGCGCGCCTCCGCGGCGATCCTGGCGGACCTGGGCGCGAACGGCTCGCTGCACGTCTCCGAGGCCCTGCCCACGGCACCCCGGGCGGCGGAGCCCAGGGCGGCCTGACGGCCGTACCGGACCGGGCGGCACGAGGAGTCCGCTCCCCCTGCGGCCCGGTCCGCTTCAGTTCAGGGCGGCCGCGACCTTGTCCCGGTAGGTGCGGACCGGGGCCGCGTCCTTGTACGGCTCCAGGCGTCGCTCGAAGTCACGGACGTACTCCACCGCCCGGACCGAGCGCATCTCCGCCGCCTGCCCGGCCGCCTCCGCCGCCAGCTGGCAGGCCTGGTCGAGTTCGCCCAGGCCGAGGCGGGCGGTGGCGAGGACGACCCGGCAGAACAGTCGGCTGCGGGCGTAGGAGGGCGCGCGCAGCTGGAGGGAGCGTTCCGCGTGCTGGGCTGCGGCGCGGAACTGCTGGAGGTCGCGGTGGCAGTGCCCGAACTCGTCGGCGAGCTGTGCCTCGTCGAAGAAGCGGGCCCAGTGCGGGACCTCGTCCCCGGGGCGCGCCGACTCCAGGGCGCGCTCGGCGCGCACCAGCGCGGCGGTGCAGGCCCTGACCTCGCCGAGCACACCGTGCGCCCGCGCCTCGGCCGCGTGCAGCAGCGCCTGCACCACCGGCGGTACGGAGGTCCCCACGCCCTGCTGCGCCACCCGGGCGAGCTGCACGGCCTCGCGCCCGTGCCCGAGGTACACGGCCTGGCGGCTCATGGTGACCAGCACGTACGCGCCGTACGCCCGGTCGCCGGCGGCCTGCGCGAGCCGCAGGGCCTGCACGAAGTAACGCTGGGCGAGGCCGTGCGCGGCGATGTCGTACGAGGTCCAGCCCGCGAGCCGGGTCAGGTCGGCCGCGGCGGCGAACAGGCGGCGGCCGGTCTGCTCGCCGTAGCTGCCGCGCAGCATCGGTTCGCACTCGTGCTCCAGGTAGCGCACCAGGGCCTGGCGGGCGTGGCCGCCGCCGTAGGCGTCGTCGAGGGTGCGGAACAGCTCGCCGACCGAGCGCAGGGCGGCGATGTCCCCGGCGGTGACCTTCTGGCCGGGGCAGCGTTCGGCGGGGGTGCGCCGGCGGGACGGGGCGCGGGTCCCGCCGGACGGGGCCAGGGGCGTGACGGCCGGCCGGCCCTGGGCCGGGACCCGGACGGCGGGTGCCTCGCCCCGGGCGACCTTCTCGTCGGGGCGGCCGATCAGCCAGTCCCGGCTGGGCACCACGAGCCCCGCCGGGGTGAAGGCGATCTTGCGCAGCTCGGCATGGCTGCCGGAGTCCTTGCGCCACAGGCCGCTGACGATGTCGACGGCCTCCTCCGGGGTAGCGGCGAACTCCAGCCCCGCGTAGACGGGGGCACAGGCGTCCAGGCCGAGGTCCTGGGCGGTCAGGCGGCGGCCGAGGCGCCGGGTGAACACCTCGGCGATGAGCGCGGGCGTGGTGCCGCGGGGCTGCTGGCCGCGCAGCCACCGTGTGACCGAGGTCTTGTCGTATCTCAGGTCGAGCCCGTGTTCCAGACCGAGCTGGTCCACCCGACGGGCGAGTCCCGCGTTGGAGAACCCCGCTTCTGCGATGAGCGCGGCGAGCTGTCGGTTGGGGGTGCGCTGCGCGGGTCGTTCCGTCATCTGCGGTGCGGTCTCCTGCCTTCCGGTGTGGTGACGTGCCCGGATTGCCTGTGAGCAGCCCGTATGGCCTTCTGAACGGCGCGAATATAACGGAGAGTAAGCGCCTGATCGCATGCGTCCACCTGCATTCATCCGATCGTGTGACGATTGCCCCCAGGGCTGACGCGCGGCCGGCAGTCGTACAGTGGCGTCGGCGCGTTTCATGCCTGACGACTTCGAGGAGGCGCTTGCCGTGAACGAGTTGCGGTTCGTCCGCTTGGGCTTCGGCGCGGAGGCCGTCGAGTACCAGCAGGCGTGGGACGAGCAGCGCCGGGTGCACGCCGCGCGCTTCGCCGACGAGATCCCGGACACGGTGCTGCTGGTGGAGCACCCCCCGGTCTACACGGCGGGCCGGCGCACGGAGGACAGCGAGCGCCCCCTGGACGGCACCCCGGTCATCGACGTGGACCGCGGCGGCAAGATCACCTGGCACGGCCCGGGCCAGCTGGTGGGCTACCCGATCCAGAAGCTGCCGCGCCCGGTGGACGTCGTGGCCCATGTGCGGCGCCTGGAGGAGGCCCTGATCCGCACCTGCGCCGACTTCGGCCTGGAGACCACCCGGATCGAGGGCCGCAGCGGCGTGTGGGTGCTCGGCGACCCCGTCGAGGAGCGCCCCTCGTTCGGCGGGCTCTCCCTGGACTTCGACCCGCGGCTGCACGACGAGGAGTTCGACCCGCGCCTGAACGGCCCGGAGTACGCCCCGTCCAACGCCGGCCAGCGGCGCGAGGACCGCAAGATCGCGCAGATCGGCATCCGGGTCGCCAAGGGCGTCACCATGCACGGCTTCTCGTTCAACGTGAACCCGGACATGAAGTGGTTCGACCGGATCATCCCCTGCGGCATCCGGGACGCCGGCGTGACGTCGCTCTCGGCGGAGCTGGGCCGGGAGGTCACGATCGCCGAGGTGCTGCCGGTGGTGGAGCGGCACCTGCGGGACGTCCTGGAGAACGCCGAGCTCAAGCCCCGGGAGATCGAGCGCGCGACGGCCTGACCGGTGCCGCCGCCCGGGAATGCGGGCCCGAGACCCGAAGGTTGCCCACCCCGGAGAGCGAGAACCGCACGGGCGTACCCTGGTGTACGCCGAAGAATCGAAGCTAGGGAGCCGACGTGTCCGCAGTCGCACCCGACGGACGCAAGTTGCTGCGCCTGGAGGTCCGCAACAGCCAGACCCCCATCGAGCGCAAGCCCGAGTGGATCAAGACCCGGGCGAAAATGGGCCCCGAGTACACGAAGATGCAGAACCTCGTGAAGAGCGAGGGGCTGCACACCGTCTGCCAGGAAGCCGGCTGTCCCAACATCTACGAGTGCTGGGAGGACCGCGAGGCGACCTTCCTCATCGGCGGCGACCAGTGCACCCGGCGCTGCGACTTCTGCCAGATCGACACCGGCAAGCCCGAGGCGCTCGACCGCGACGAGCCGCGCCGGGTGGGTGAGTCCGTGGTCACCATGGACCTGAACTACGCCACCATCACCGGCGTCGCCCGCGACGACCTTCCGGACGGCGGCGCCTGGCTGTACGCGGAGACCGTGCGCCAGATCCACCAGCAGACCGCGCACCGCGAGGGCGGCCGGACCAAGGTGGAGCTGCTGGCCCCCGACTTCAACGCGGTCCCCGAGCAGCTGGAGGAGGTCTTCTCCTCCCGCCCCGAGGTCTTCGCGCACAACGTGGAGACGGTCCCGCGGATCTTCAAGCGCATCCGCCCGGGCTTCCGCTACGAGCGCTCCCTGAAGGTCATCACGCTGGCCCGCGACTACGGCCTGGTCACCAAGTCCAACCTGATCCTCGGCATGGGCGAGACCCGCGAGGAGGTCAGCGAGGCGCTGAAGCAGCTGCACGACGCGGGCTGCGAGCTGGTGACCATCACCCAGTACCTGCGGCCGTCGGTGCGGCACCACCCGGTGGAGCGCTGGGTGAAGCCGCAGGAGTTCGTGGAGCTGAAGGAGGAGGCCGAGCAGATCGGCTTCTCCGGTGTGATGTCCGGCCCGCTGGTGCGCTCCTCGTACCGTGCCGGGCGGCTGTACCAGATGGCGATCGAACAGCGTCATTCGGCCGCTCCGCAGCAGGGCGGTGCCCACGTCGCCGTGCAGGCCGTCTGACAGGGAGTCATCACCCCTTCCCCCGACTGGACTCCGACAAGCGTGTGAATTCCCGCACAAGAACCTACTCGCCGGTAGCGGCCGAGAAGACGCGGTCCCGGCCGTCCTCGCAGATGAGGGCGTTGCCGGGGCCGCGTCGAACGTTTCATCCCGGCGTGGCAAGGCTTCATGGGCGTTTGACCGGTCGGACACGCCCTGGTAACACCAATCAGTGACCCTGAAATCACACCACGTGCACCCGTACCGAAGCCGTACCGAGGGGGGACCTCACTGATGCAGGCCGCACCCGTTCGCGCCACAGCGATTCCGTCGTTCACCACCGCCCTGCGCGCCGTCGAGTCGCTGTTGATGAGCGGTGGCCAGCGCACCGCCCGCCGCAACGCCTGGACCTCCGTCCTGGAGGACCGCCGTCGCGCCAAGGACCGGGTCGAGGCCCAGCGCGTCCTCGACCAGGCCCTGTCCGCCCGCTCCGCCCGCTCCTGAGGGCTTCCGCGCTCCCGCCGGGCACCGCCGTCGTCCGCCGCTTCCATGGGCACGTAAACTGCGGGGCATGGCGAGGAAGGACAACGCAGCGGACGCTGCGAACCCCGGGCGACTGAAGCAGATCGCCCTGACCTACAAGATGACCCGCAGGGCCGACAAGAAGATCGGTCTTGTACTCGCGGCTGTCGGAATCGTCACCTTCGGTGTCTTCCTCGCGATCGGCTTCTTGATCGGGCACCCCATCTATCTCGGCATCCTGGGCGCTTTCCTCGCCCTCATCGCGACGGCGATCGTCTTCGGGCGCCGCGCCGAGCGGGCGGCCTTCGGGCAGATGGAGGGCCAGCCGGGCGCGGCCGCGGCGGTGCTCGACAACATCGGCCGGGGCTGGACGACGACCCCCGCGGTGGCGATGAACCGCAGCCAGGACGTGGTGCACCGGGCGGTCGGCAAGGCCGGCATCGTGCTGGTCGCCGAGGGCAACCCGAACCGCGTGAAGTCCCTGCTGGCCGCCGAGAAGAAGAAGATGAACCGTATCGTCGCGGACGTCCCGGTGCACGACCTGATCGTGGGCAACGGCGAGGGCCAGGTCGAGCTGAAGAAGCTGCGCACCACCATGCTGAAGCTGCCGCGCGTGCTGACCGGCCCGCAGGTCACCGCGACCAACGACCGGCTGCGCGCGCTCGGCGACCTGATGAGCAACATGCCGCTGCCGAAGGGGCCGATGCCGAAGGGCATGAAACTGCCGAAGGGCGGCCCGCGCCCGCGCTGACACCGCCGGCCTCCACCGACCGCGCCAGGGGCGCCCGGATCCCACTCCGGGCGCCCTTCGCCGTCTGCGGGGGAGCTCGGGCGGTTGCGTGCGGTGACACGGCAGGGGCGCTGCCGCCCGGGGCGGCCACTCAGTGGCCGTGTGCGGCGGTGGGGGTGGCGACCGGCTTCGCGCGGACGCGGGGCCAGTCGGCCTGCGGTGGCGTGGCAGGGCGGTTGCCTGCGGTGGCGTGGCTGGGCGGCCGTGGGCGGTGGCCGCGGAATGACCCGGGTGTGCGGCGGCGCGGGAGGGCGACCCGTATGCGGACGGCCCTGCGGGTGGCGGCCGAAGCGGGCGCCGGAGGGTGGCCGTGGACGAGGCCGTGCCGCGGCGCGGCTGGGCCGGGTCAGCGGCAGCGCGCGGGGACGGCCGTGCGCGGAGGACCGTCGCGTGCGGCGGCGGGGCACGCGGCCCTTCACGACAGCCTGAGAGTGACGCCGCCGCACGGTGCGTGCATGCGGGCGGGCTGGACACAGGTCCTGGGCCGTAGCCGCGGGAGGCCCCTGCCCGGCGGCCAGGAAGAAAGGCCAGCAGCGCTGGGCACCAGGCGTGGCCGCTAGATGCGGACCTCGACCGTGCCGGCCAGGCGGTCGTGCAGGCCGCGGCCGTCGCGGTCCCAGATCAGGGCAGGGATGGCCAGGCACAGCAGGACCGAGCGGAGCAGGGCACGCAGCGGGTTGACCGTGCCGGTCTCCAGGGCCAGCACCCGCAGACCGAACAGGCGCTTGCCGGGGGTGAAGCCGACGGTGCCGACCGTGAGGACGCTCAGGACGAAGAAGATCAGCAGCGCCCAGTTGCTGGTCGCCTGGTTGTAGCCGTGCGTGAGGAGACCGTATGCGATCAGCAGGCACAGGCCCCAGTCCACGGCCAGGGCGCCGAGCCGCCGCCCGGGGCGGGCGATCGAGCCCGGCCCCTCCTTCGGCAGACCGAGCCGTTCGCCCCGGTATCCGAAGTCGGCACCGGCGTCTTCCATGGCCGCGCGCGGCCCGGAAAGCCATGATCCGATTGCTTGCCTGTTGTCCACCCGTCCACGGTACTGCGCCCCTTCATGACCGGGGGACGCCGGGGTGCGCCGGGGCTACCGTTGAGGGGGAGCCGGTTAACTTGCGCGAAACAAATGGGTCACGCCAGAGAAATCACCCGTCCCTAGGGTCGAGGACAGCGTGTGCCACCCGCACTGGCCGCACGAACGATCTACCACCCCGGCGGGACGGCCGGGAGTAGGAGGAGCTGGATGTTCCAGAACGCCGACGAGGCCAAGAAGTACATCGCGGACGAGGACGTCAAGTTCATCGACGTCCGCTTCTGCGACCTCCCGGGCGTGATGCAGCACTTCACGGTGCCTGCTGAGGCGTTCGACCCGGACGAAGAGCTCGCCTTCGACGGCTCCTCGATCCGCGGCTTCCAGGCCATTCACGAGTCCGACATGGCGCTGCGCGCGGACCTGACGACCGCCCGGGTCGACCCGTTCCGCCGCGACAAGACGCTGAACATCAACTTCTTCATCCACGACCCGATCACCGGCGAGCAGTACTCCCGTGACCCGCGGAACGTGGCGAAGAAGGCCGAGGCCTACCTGGCGTCCACCGGTATCGCCGACACCGCCTACTTCGGTCCCGAGGCCGAGTTCTACGTCTTCGACAGCGTCCGCTTCGCGACCAGCTCGAACGAGTCCTTCTACCACATCGACTCCGAGGCGGGTGCCTGGAACACCGGCGCCCTCGAGGACAACCGTGGTTACAAGGTGCGCTACAAGGGCGGTTACTTCCCGGTCCCGCCGGTCGACCACTTCGCCGACCTGCGCGCCGAGATCACCCTGGAGCTGGAGAAGGCCGGCCTGAAGGTCGAGCGCCAGCACCACGAGGTGGGCACCGCCGGCCAGGCCGAGATCAACTACAAGTTCAACACGCTGCTGGCCGCCGCCGACGACCTCCAGCTGTTCAAGTACATCGTGAAGAACGTCGCCTGGCGCAACGGCAAGACGGCGACCTTCATGCCGAAGCCGATCTTCGGTGACAACGGCTCGGGCATGCACGTCCACCAGTCGCTGTGGAGCGGCGGCGAGCCGCTCTTCTACGACGAGCAGGGCTACGCCGGCCTGTCGGACACCGCCCGCTACTACATCGGCGGCATCCTCAAGCACGCCCCGTCGCTGCTGGCCTTCACCAACCCGACGGTGAACTCGTACCACCGTCTGGTGCCGGGCTTCGAGGCGCCGGTGAACCTGGTGTACTCGCAGCGCAACCGCTCCGCGGCCATGCGTATCCCGATCACCGGCTCGAACCCGAAGGCCAAGCGCGTCGAGTTCCGCGCCCCGGACTCCTCCGGCAACCCGTACCTGGCCTTCTCGGCGCTGCTGCTGGCCGGCCTGGACGGCATCAAGAACAAGATCGAGCCGGCCGAGCCGATCGACAAGGACCTGTACGAGCTGGCTCCCGAGGAGCACGCCGGCGTCCCGCAGGTCCCGACCTCCCTCAGCGCCGTCCTCGACTCCCTCGAGGCCGACCACGAGTTCCTCCTCCAGGGCGACGTGTTCACGTCCGACCTGATCGAGACGTGGATCGACTACAAGCGCACCAACGAGATCGCTCCGCTCCAGCTGCGCCCGCACCCGCACGAGTTCGAGCTCTACTTCGACGTGTGATCGACCCGGTTCCACCGGCACCGCGGGGCCGCTCCCACCAGGGGGCGGCCCCGCGGTCGTGTTCCCGGAACCCGCTTCACAGAACCGGCGCGGGCACGGAATCATGAGCCTGACACTGTTGTTCGAGAAGGGTTACGGGGATGTCCGAACAGGACGACATCGAGCGGGAGTTCGACCTCAAGTGGGCGGAGAGCGCGGAGCACAAGGAGCCGTCCGCGCGGGCCCGGATGCTCGCCGCGCGCTGGAAGGACAACCCGCCCGGGCCCGTGCCCTTCCGGGCCGACCCCGATCATGTGGCGTCCCGGCGCCGGTCGTCGTGGGTGTCGACGGCCGTCGTGCTGGGGTGTGTGGCCGCCGTGATCGTGCTGCTGGGATACCTCAACTTCCGCGCGCCCTACTAGCGTTCCTGCTACCTTCGGGTTCGCCGTGCGCCGTCGCGAACCGAGGAGGTGAGTCCGATCAACGCTGTGACAGGCCGGGACTCCCTCCTCCGCATGGCCCGGGGAGTGCCCGCGTAAGGCATCCCGAAAGGCGGAAACGCCATGCGTTTCACCTCTGCGACGTCGTCCGACGGCGTCCGCGAACAGCTCTTCACCCTCGGCGAGATCCCCGGTGTGCTGTGGACCCCGGACGTCGGCACCGGTACGCGCCCCCTAATCCTGCTGGGACACGGCGGCGGCCGGCACAAGAAGGACCCAGGCCTCGTATCCCTCGCGCACCGCCTCGTGACCGAGTGCGGTTTCGCGGTGGTGGCGGTCGACGTCCCCGCCCACGGCGACCGGCCGAGGGAGGAGGAGTACGACCGGATCGTCGCCGCCAACCAGGCGCGCGCGGCGGCCGGGGAGGACCTGGCCGCGCTCATCGCCGGTTTCCAGGCGCTAGTGGCGCGCCGGACCGTCCCGGAATGGCGGGCGGTCCTGGACGCGGTGCAGGAGATCGAGCACGTCGGGGCCGGTCCGGTGGGCTACTGGGGGGTGTCGCTGGGGTGCGGACTCGGCGTTCCGTTCGTCGCCGCCGAGCCCCGGGTCCGTGCTGCGGTGCTGGGCCTGGGCGGAGCGCCGGCTCTGGCCGAGGCCGCCCGGCGGATCACCGTACCGGTGGAGTTCCTGGTGCAGTGGGACGACGAGCGGGTCCCCCGGGAGGAGAGCCTGGCGCTCTTCGACGCTCTGGCCTCGGCCGAGAAGACGCTGCACGCCCACCCCGGCGGGCACGGCGACGTCCCCGCCCTCGAGCTGGACAGCACGCTGCGGTTCTTCGCCCGGCACCTCGGCTGACCCGCCGCCCGGTGCCGGTGGCGCGCCGGCCGGACCCTCGTCCCGGCCGGCGCGTCCTTTGCTGGCCCTAGGGCTGACGACGACCCGTTCATGGCACTGCCGGGGTGCACACTGGACAGCGGGACGAGTGCCTGACTGCGGGGTGATGCATCATGCACAGCCGCTTCCGGAGCGACCGGCGGTTGACCACGCGCATGGGGGTCACGCTGTTCCTGCTCGGGCTGGTGTACGTGGCGTTCGTCGCCGCGCTGGTCCTGCTGCTGAAGTCCTGGGTGCTGGTCGTGGTGGTCGCGGCGGCGCTGCTCGGCGCGCAGTACTGGTTCTCCGACCGGATCGCGCTGTACGCCATGCGCGGCCGGGTCGTACGGCGGGAGGAGTACCCGGAGCTGCACGCCGTGGTCGACCGGCTCTGCGCTCTCGCCGACATGCCCAGGCCGGTGGTCGCCGTCTCCGACATGGACATGCCGAACGCGTTCGCGACCGGGCGGAACCCCGACAACGCGGTGGTCTGTGTGACGACCGGGCTGCTGCGGCGACTGGAACCGGCGGAGCTGGAAGGGGTCCTCGCGCACGAGATGGCGCACGTGGCGCACAAGGACGTCGCCGTGATCACCGTCGCCTCGTTCCTCGGGGTGATCGCCGGGCTGATCGTGCGGTTCGCCTTCTACTCGGGGTTGTTCGGCGGGGGCCGCAGGGACCAGAACACCGCCGTGGTCGTCGCCGGGGTGATGGGCGTGTCGGCGGCCGTGTACGCGCTCAGCTTCCTGCTGATCCGGTCCCTGTCCCGGTACCGCGAGCTGGCGGCGGACCGGGCGGCGGCGCTGCTCACCGGCCGTCCCTCGGCGCTGGCCGCCGCGCTGACCAAGGTCTCCGGCGACATCGCCCGTATCCCGGCGAAGGACCTGCGCACGGCCCAGGCCTTCAACGCGTTCTACTTCACCCCCGCCCTGGGCCGTGAGCCCGGCATCGCCCGGCTGTTCTCGACCCACCCGAGCCTGGAGCAGCGGCTCGAGCAGCTCGGCCGGATCTCCGCCGAGCTGGGTGAGGCGGCCGCACCCGGAGGGACCTGAGCATGGGTCTGCTGGACATCCTCCTCGGCCGTACGAAGCCGGTCGCGCCGGACCTCGACCAGCTGTTCGCGCTGCCGGGCGCGGCCGTCACCCTCCAGGCGGCGGCCGGTTTCACCCCGACCGGGCACGGCGCGGTGTGCTTCGCCACCGTCGAGGGCGCGGCCTTCGAGCAGAGCCACCGGGAGGTGCAGGCGCTGCTGGACGCGGACACCGAGCGGGACGGCCCGCCGGTGGAGCTGACCCTGGACGGCTACGGCTACTCCTGGCTGGTCTCCCGCCGCTCCCCCGACCAGCTCCCGCTGCTGGTCAACGACCTGCACGCGGTGAACAGCCAGATGGAGGTCAACGGCTTCGGCCCCCAACTGCTGTGCTCGCTCGCCGGGTTCGAGGACGCCTCCGGACGGCGGCTGGCGCTGGTCTACCTGTACAAGCGCGGCACCTTCTACCCCTTCGCGCCGCTGCCCGCAGCGGAGCAGCGGCGCGACAACGCGCTGGAGTTGCAGGTGCGGGCGGCCCTCTCCGGTGACCTGCGGATCGAGCAGGACCTGGGCCGCTGGTTCCCGTTGTGGGGCGCCCCCGGCCTGTGACGACGGCCGGGGGCCGCCCCGGTGCGGTCAGGTGTGCTGCGCCGGCCTATCCCCCGCGCTCCTGGCGGCGGGCCTCGAGGGGGCGCTCGCGGCGGTAGCGGCGCTCCCACTTGGCCTGCTGGTCACGGCGGGCCCGGTACGCCCGGTAGGTGGCGGGCGCCGCCCCCTCGGAGGAGGCGTCGCCGGCCGAGGCCGCCGAGGAGGCGCCCTGCCCGTACCGGACGTAGAGGTACAGCAGGGCCACGGCGGCGAGCCACCAGACGTGGTTGCCGAAGCCCAGGACCACCAGAACCACGGTGCCGGCCACGATGAACGTGCTCATGACTGGCCCCTTTCTGTGGTGAGGGTGCTGGGTGGTGCATCCAGCGTAGGGAGACGGTCACGGTCCGTGCATCCGGATTTTCCGGCCGTGGCTCGGGCGGTGCGTGAGTGAATGGGGGGCATGAGCGAGCCGGCCCCTTTCACGCATGTCCATGACGGTGAGCGACTCGGCGGAGTGTGCGGGGGTGGTGACCCGGCCGGGCTCGGGGCCACCGCCGTGGTGCTGCACGGCGCCGGCAACGGCCGCATGGACCACCACCGGCCACTTCTGGCGGAGTTCACCGCCCGGGGCTGCCGGGCCCTCGCCTTCGACTTCTCCGGGCACGGCGAGAGCACGGGCGCGCTGCGGGAGCTGAGTCTGCGCCGCCGCTTCGAGCAGGCCGTGTCCGTGATCGACGCCCACGTCCCGGCCGGCGGGCCGCTGGTGCTGGTCGGGTTCAGCATGAGCGGGCAGACGGTGGCCGATCTGGTCCGGCACTACGGGGAACGGGTGGCCGCGCTGGGACTGTGCGCACCAGCGGTGTACGCGGACGAGGCCTGGGACGTGCCGTTCGGTGCCGGCGACGGCCGGTTCAGCGACCTCATCCGGCGGCCCGGCAGCTGGCGGACCTCGCCCGCGCTCGAGGTGCTGCGGGGCTTCGAGGGCCGGGCGGTGCTCGCGGTGCCCGGCACGGACGAGGTCATCCCGCCGGCCGTCACCGAGTCGGTGCAGGACGCGCTGGCCGCGCGGGCCCAGTTCACCCGGCTCGAACTGCCGGACGCCGGGCACCGGTTGGGCCAGTGGTTCCGCGACCACCCGGGCGATCTGGCCGCGTTCGTGACCGCCGTGCTGACCGGCCTCGGCGAGCGGGGCTGGACGGCGACGCGCGCCTGGGTGGCCAAGCAGCTTCCCGAGGGCCGTACGGTCGTCCGCTCACGGTTCCTGAGCGGCGGCTGGAGTGCGCAGATGCGGTGCCTGACCCTCGACGACGGCACCGAGCTGGTACGGCGGACGTTCGTAAAGCCGTTCTTCCGGCACCACGCGCCCGGGCTGCTGGCCCGGGAGGCCGCGGTGCTCACCCTGCTCGCCGGTCAGGAGGGGGTGCCAGCTCCCGAGCTGGTCGCGGTGGACGCCACCGCCGAGCAGTGTGACCATCCGACCCTGCTGATGTCCCGGCTGCCGGGCCGGGTGCGCGTGGACGAGACGGACGTGGACCGGCGGGTGGACCTGCTGGCGGCCCAGCTGGCCCGGATCCACGCGGTCGTCCCGGACGAGCCGCCGCGGACCTACCAGGCGTGGACGTGGCCCGAGCGGGTCGTGACGCCTGGCGGCGGGATGTGGCAGCGGGCGGTGGACGTCATCCGCCGCGATGCGCCGCCGTACGAGGGGTGCTTCCTGCACCGGGACTTCCATCCCGGCAACGTGCTGTTCACCGGGGAGGGCGAGCGGCTGCGGGTCAGCGGGGTCGTCGACTGGGTGGAGACCTCGTGGGGGCCCGCCGACCTGGACGTCGCCCACTGCTCGACCGCGCTCGCGCTGCTGCACGGCCCGGCGACGGGCCTCGGCTTCCGCGCGCGGTACGAGGCGCGGGGCGGGCGGCGGCTCGCCGACGGACCGGACCATCTGTACTGGCGGCTGCTGGACGCCCTGGCCTACTCCCCCGACGCGGCGAAGCTGGCCGGGCCGTGGCGCGAGCTGGGCCGGACGGACCTGACGCCGGAGGTCCTGGGCGCACGGCTGGAGGCGTATGTGCGCGGGCTGCTGGAGAGGTACGCGTAGCGGGCGGGCGGCCGGCTCTCAGCGGGTCCGCCGTCGTTGAGCGGCGGTGCGCCGGCTGCCGGCGGCCCGCCGGTCGTCGTCGGTGCGCCGAAGGACAGGAGCCCGCCAAGGCCCGGCGACCCGCCGAAGGACAGGAGCCCACCGAGAGACAACGGCCCACCGGTCGCCAGTGGTCCTCCAGTCCGCCGACTGGCAGCGATGCGCCGAGCCTCGGCAGCCCACCACGCGCCGGCGGTCCGCCGAGTGCCGGCCTTCCGCCGTCGAGCGGCAGATCCGCCGGTGCACCACGGGCCCGCCGATGGACAGCAGGCCCGCCGAATGACGGCGGTCCGGCCGGTGTCAGTGGTGTCGGCGATGATGCAGGGGAGGTCAGCGGACACGCACGAGTGGAGGCCGGTATGGGTGACGCGCAGCGGTACATCGGTGTGGCGGAGCGGCGGGCCCGGCTCGCGGTGCGGCACCGCCTGGCCGGGGCGGCCCGGGCGGGCGGTCCCGAGGAGGTCGCCTCCTCCCTGGTGGCCCTGCACGGCACGGACCCGGCGACGGTGTTCCTGGCCGTGGGCGCCCGGCTCGCGGACCCGTCGCACACGGTGAGGGAGACGGAGCGCGCGCTGTACGAGGACCGCCGGCTGGTCCGGATGCACGGCATGCGGCACACGGTGTTCGTGTTCCCGACCGGGCTGACCGCCGTGGTGCACGCGTCGACGGGCCTGGCGGTCGCCGCCCGGGAACGGGCCGCGCTGGTGAAGGACATGGCCAAGGCCGGGGCGCCGGACGCGGCCTGGCTGAAGGAGGTCGAGGAGTCGGCGCTGGCCGCGCTGGCCCGGCGCGGCCAGGCGACGGCGGCCGAACTGGCCCAGGACGAGCCGCGGTTGAAGGAACAGTTCGTGTACGCGGCCGGGAAGAGCTACGAGGGCGTGCACACCGTCTCGACCCGGCTGCTGAGGGTGCTGGGCGTGGAGGGGAAGGTGGTGCGCGGCCGGCCGCTCGGTTCGTGGACGTCGTCCCAGTTCCGCTGGGCGCTCGCGCCCGAGCACCCCGAGCTGGACGTCGCCGGTGCGCAGGCGGAGCTGCTGCGCCGCTGGCTGGCGGTGTGCGGGCCGGCGACCGAGGCCGACCTGAAGTGGTGGACCGGGTGGCGGGTGACGGAGGTGCGGCGGGCGCTGGCCGCGATCGGGGCGCGGGCGGTGTCCGTGGACGAGGGCACGGCGTACGTCGCCGACGGTGACGCCGGGCCGGTGGCCGAGCCCGAGGAGCCGTGGGCCGCGTTGCTGCCCGCGCTCGATCCGACGGCGATGGGCTGGCAGCAGCGGGACTGGTATCTCGCGCCGGAGCTGCGGCCCCTGCTGTTCGACCGCAGCGGCAACGTCGGGCCGACGGTGTGGTGGAACGGACGGGTGATCGGCGGCTGGGCGCAGCGCGGTGACGGGGAAATCGTGTGGCGGGTCCTCGACGGCGCGGGGGTGGGCCGGGAGGCGGAGGCGGCGATCGCCGCGGAGGCGGAGCGGCTGCGGGCGTGGGTGGGGGCGACGCGGCTCACGCCACGGTTCCGCACACCGCTGGAGCGGGAGCTGGCCGGGTAGCCGTACGACGCGCCGGGTGCCCCCAAGGGCGGGGCACCCGGCGCCCGGGCTCAGCGCGCGTACCGCATCAGCGCCCGCACCATGTGGCACGTCGTGTCGGACGGCGGGTGCACGCCGATCTGCTCGGCGGTGTCGCGGATGGTCTCGTTGCGGGCCTGCTGGGGCAGGTAGACGCCGGAGTCGAGCAGGGCGATCGCCAGGCGCATGGCCTTCAGGCGGCGGTTGTGGGTGATGTACCACTCGCGCGGACGGCCCGGCGGCAGCGGCCGCTTCTCCACGGGCGCGTACGGCAGGTCGAGCAGGACGGGACGCTTCGCGGTGGACTGGGTGGGCAGCGGCTTGGTCGTCAGTGCGGCAGCGGGCACAGGCATCCTCCTGTCGCGGTCAGGGCACCGTCCCGGAGAGGTCGGCGACCCCGGCGATGCCCTCGAACACTGCTTCTATTCTACCGCCCGGCACTGACAAAAGCCCCTGGTAACAAGGGCTTTCGGGGGTACGGTGACACAGGTGGCGCACGGGTTTTCCGGCCCTGCGGGATACCGTGGGCGGCATGGAGATCTGGATCAACCCGGCCTGTTCCAAGTGCCGCAGCGCCCTGACCCTGCTCGACGCCGAGGGCGCCGACTACACCGTCCGCCGCTACCTGGAGGACGTACCGAGCGAGGAGGAGATCCGCGGCGTCCTGGCCCGGCTCGGCCTGGAGCCGTGGGACATCACGCGGACCCAGGAGGCCGCGGCGAAGGAACTGGGCCTGACGGACTGGCCCCGTGACGAGGCGTCACGCGACCGCTGGATCAGGGCGCTCGCCGAGCATCCGAAGCTCATCCAGCGCCCGATCATCACGGCGGACGACGGCACGGCCGTGGTGGCCCGCACCGAGGACGCCGTACGGGACGCGATGTCACGATGACCGGCTCAGACATGTGGCGCAGGTCACTCAAGTGACCGCGGTAACCGCTGAGTAACCTCGTTCGGTATCTCGTACATAGCGGCGTACGCTCCCCTACCTCTTCAGGAGGCGCGCATGTCGCGCAGGAGAACCCTCAGCACGAAGAAGAAGCTCGCCCTGCTGGTGAGCGCGGCGACGGTGGCGGGCGGTGGTGCCTTCGTCATGGCGAGCACCTCGAACGCCGCCCCGCCGCCGAAGTCGGCCGCCGAGTCCACCGTCTGCCAGGGGCTCGCCACCGCGCTCGGCAACAACCAGCGGTTCATCGACGGTCAGCGGGCCAATCCGGACGCGCAGTCCGAGGCGCGGATCGCCAACCGTGAGGCGGTCATCGCCGAGATCAAGCGGAAGCAGGAGGCGTCCGGGTGTGTGGTCGGGGAGTCGGCTCAGGACTCCCGGACCGCGCAGCCGGCGCAGACCGCCTCCCCTCAGGCCCCGCAGAGGCCCCAGGCCCCGGCCACCGGCAGTCCCGGCGGCGGCGTGGCCGCCTCGGGTCAGCAGGTGTGCAAGGGCTCCACGGTCACCCTCTCCGGCGAGGCCGGCGCGCCCGCCGCGTCCAGCAACCAGTTCCCGGCCGGGACGAAGCTGAAGGTCACCAACCTGGACAACAACAAGTCCACGACCGTGGAGGTGACCTCGGTCTCCGGCAGCTGCGTCCTGCTGAACGACGCGGCCTTCGAGCAGGTCCGTGAGCCGGGCAAGTTCCTCATCCGCCGGGCCCTGATCGAGAAGGTGGGCTGAGGCCCGGCGGCTTGAGGCCCGTGGGCCGGCGACCGGACGAGGGGGCGGTCGCCGGCCCGCGCCCCGCGGCCGGGACACGCCGGTGCGTACGGGCCGCAGCGCGCGGCACCGCCCGCACAGGGCGGGCCGCCCGTCGGCACCACCCGGTAACACGGGGTTCACATCCGGGCAATGGCCGGGAAATCGCCTGTTGACAGGCTGCCGGGCAACAAGCACGGCGTTTCAGTGCCGCAGCGCCGCCGCACCCGCACATCGCGCCTATGACCCACCCCCGAAGGATGTGGCCCGTGACCTTCAAGGCTGAGTACATCTGGATCGACGGCACCGAGCCGACGGCCAAGCTGCGTTCCAAGACGAAGATCATCGCGGGGTCGCCCGCCGGTCTGGACGCGCTGCCGATCTGGGGCTTCGACGGGTCCTCCACCAACCAGGCCGAGGGCCACGCCTCGGACTGCGTGCTGAAGCCGGTCTTCACCTGTCCCGACCCGGTCCGCGGCGGCGACGACGTGCTCGTGCTGTGCGAGGTCCTGAACACGGACATGACCCCGCACGCCAGCAACACCCGCGCCGCGCTGGCCGAGGTCGCGGAGAAGTTCGCCGCGCAGGAGCCGATCTTCGGCATCGAGCAGGAGTACACCTTCTTCAAGGACGGCTACCCGCTGGGCTTCCCCAAGGGCGGCTTCCCGGCCCCGCAGGGCGGCTACTACTGCGGTGTCGGCTCCGACGAGATCTTCGGCCGTGACGTGGTCGAGGCGCACCTGGACAACTGCCTGAAGGCCGGCCTCGGCATCTCCGGCATCAACGCCGAGGTCATGCCCGGCCAGTGGGAGTTCCAGGTCGGCCCGCTGTCCCCGCTGGAGGTCTCCGACCAGCTGTGGGTGGCCCGCTGGCTGCTCTACCGCACCGCCGAGGACTTCGGCGTCGCCGCCACCCTCGACCCCAAGCCGGTCAAGGGCGACTGGAACGGCGCCGGCGCGCACACCAACTTCTCCACCAAGGCGATGCGCGAGAACTACGACGCGATCATCACCGCGTGTGAGGCGCTGGGTGAGGGCTCCAAGCCGCTCGACCACGTCAAGAACTACGGCGCGGGCATCGACGAGCGCCTGACCGGTCTGCACGAGACCGCCCCGTGGGACAAGTTCTCCTACGGCGTCTCCAACCGCGGTGCCTCGGTCCGCATCCCGTGGCAGGTCGAGAAGGACGGCAAGGGCTACATCGAGGACCGCCGCCCCAACGCCAACGTCGACCCGTACGTGGTGACGCGTCTGCTGGTCGACACCTGCTGCTCGGCGCTGGAGAAGGCCGGTCAGGTCTGATCCCGCCCAAAGCCCGACGCAGGGGCGCCCACCGGACGGTGGGCGCCCCTGCGCGCTGCCCCGGAAAAGCGTCCAAGCAGTGAGAGAGGACTCCTGCACACGCGGCTCGTCTGCTTCAATGGGCCCATGACCGGCTTCCAGAAGAACTCCGCGACAGGTCGCCATGACCTCGAGCCCTTCTGGCCTTCCCGTCAGCACCACGACTTCGACCGGGTGTGTTGCCGCGCGACGAACGCGCCGGCCCTCTGAAAGCCGTACACCCACTCGGCCTTCGGCCCGCGCGCAACGGCGTACGTCCCTTCCGACGAACCTCTCGCGCGAAAGAGCTGACCTCTCATGGCGACCACTCGTCCGCTGTCCTCCGTTCCCGCCACCGCCACCGCCCCCGCCCGGCAGCGGCTGCGCGCCGTCGACCCCGACGAGGTGATCGACGTCCCGGACTTCCTGCCACCGGGCGCCACCTGGCTGCCCGCGCCGCAGCACACGCTGCCCGCCCTGCCGGGACAGCCGCCGATGATCGGCTACCTGGTGCTCGTCCCGGCCGACCGGCACACACCGGCCGCGGCGCCGGCCGGTGAGGCCGACGGCGATCCGCTCGTCCGCGTCGACACCGTGCAGCGCACCGCCGCGGTGGCCGGCCGCCCGCTCGACCTGACGTACCTGGAGTTCGAGCTGCTCGCCCACCTCGTCGCCCACCCGCACCGGGTGCACACCCGCGACCAGCTGGTCGGCACGGTGTGGGGCTACGGCCACGTCGGCGACGGCCGTACCGTCGACGTCCACATCGCCCGGCTGCGGCGCAAGCTGGGCGCGGAGTACCGCGACACCATCCAGACGGTGCGCAGGGTCGGCTACAAGTACGTCCCTCCCACCGGGCGCTGACCGTCTGCCGACGGCAGATTCCCGTTCCGCGCGCCCGCCGCGCCGGGCAGAGTCACCGGCATGAGGCTTCTGATGCTGGGCGGGACGGAGTTCGTGGGGCGGGCCGTGGCCGAGGCGGCCGCCGGGCGGGGCTGGGACGTGACGGTGTTCCACCGGGGACGGCACCGGCCCCCGGCCGGGGTGCGGTCGCTGCACGGCGACCGCACCGCGCCCGGCGGGCTCGCCGCCCTCGCCGCGGAACCGGGCGCGTGGGACCTCGTCGTCGACACCTGGTCGGCGGCGCCCCGCGCGGTGCGGGACGCGGCGCGGCTGCTGCGGGACCGGGCCCGGCGGTACGTGTACGTGTCGAGCTGCTCGGTGTACGCCTGGGCGCCGCCCGCCGGGTACACCGAGGACGCCGCCCTGGTGGAGGGCGCCTCGGCCGACGCCGGGCCGAGCGACTACGCGCGGGACAAGCGGGGCGGCGAGCTGGCCGTGCTCGACGCCTTCGGGCCGGACCGCTCCTTGCTCGTGCGGGCCGGGCTGATCCTCGGGCCGTACGAGAACATCGGCCGCCTGCCGTGGTGGCTGGCCCGCACCGCCCGTGGCGGACCGACCCTCGCGCCCGGGCCGCGCGAGCTGCCCTTGCAGTACGTCGACGTCCGGGACCTCGCCGAGTGGATCCTGCACGCGGCACAGCAGGGGGCGAGCGGGCCGTACAACCTGATGAGCCCGCGGGGCCACACCACCATGGGCGGTCTGCTCGAGGCGTGCGCGCGGGTCACCGGCGGTGTCGCCGACCTGCGCTGGACCGATCCGGAGGTGATCCTTCGGGCGGGAGTCGAGCCGTGGACCGGGCTGCCGGTGTGGGTGCCCCCGGGCAGCGACCTGCACGACGCCCTGCACGGCGCGGACGTGACCCGGGCGGTCGCGGCGGGGCTGCGCTGCCGGCCGGTCGAGGAGACCGTGGCCGACACCTGGGAGTGGCTGTCGCGCATCGGCGGCACGGCCCCGCACCGCCCGGACCGCCCGGCCGTCGGCCTCGACCCGGAGGCGGAGGCGAGGGTGCTGGCGTCCGCCGGGGGTGTACCCGGCACCACCCCCTGACCGGCCCCGTCCGTTCACCCGCTGTCCGGGATCGGCAACTTCCGGTGTTTTCGGGCCTGTTGAGTACGCGGTCGGCTGATGGACTTCCCGGCAATTTCCGGGGCGGCTGAACACCCCTGGGACGGGCTCCGTATGGAAGGGAGCCGCTTCACTCCTGTCGGGCGCCTCGATGCCCCCGAAAAAGGAAGTCAGAGGAGTTCCATGGGACGCAACACAAGAAAACGCCGTACGCCGCTGGCCACCAAGGCCATAGCCGCATCGGCGGCCCTAGCGCTCGGTGGGGGCGGGCTGATCTGGGCGAACTTCTACGCATCGGCACACGAGGATGACTCGGCGCAGAACCAGGTCAAGGCGGCCGGCGCGCAGATCGCGACGATCGACTGCCCGGACGTCGGCCAGCAGCTCACCGACGTGCCGGACCAGGCACGGGCGGGCGTCGACCAGGAGCTGGCGAAGCTCGACCAGCAGGTCACCGAGGCCTACAAGCGTCTGGCGGAGACCCGCCAGGCGCAGGCGGGGGACTCCGGCTTCGTCGACAACGCCATCCTCGGTCCGCTGAAGTCCAAGCGGACGGCCACCATCGACCGGATCGGCATCAACATCCGGCGCGCGGGCGGCAACGCCCCGCAGGGACTCGACCAGCTCGCCGGCTGCAAGGGCGTCCCCGCCGAGCAGCCGGAGACCAACGCCGGCGGCGGTGGCCAGGACCAGAACCAGGGTGACGGTCAGAACCAGGGCGGCGACCAGAACCAGGGCGACGGCCAGAACCAGGGCGGCGACCAGGGCCAGCAGCAGGGCAACGGCGGCCAGGGCGGGAACGGCCCGGTGGCGGCCGACTTCCAGGACATCACCCAGGTCCAGCCGAACGGCGGCCCGAAGGGCGTGAACGGCAACGGCCTCCCCGCGAACGGGGACACCGGTTCGACCGGCAGCTTCACGACCAGCTGCGGCACCAACAAGAACGAGCTGCGCAACTCGGACAACGTGATCGTCGCCCCGGGCGTCAGCAACGGCGCGCAGCACCAGCACGACTACGTCGGCAACCAGGCCAACAACGCCTTCGCCAGTGACGAGGACCTCGCCAACGCCGACACCTCCTGCCAGAACCAGGGCGACAAGTCGTCGTACTTCTGGCCGGTGATCCGTCTGCAGGACGGGACGAACGACATCGACGCCGACAAGCCCGGTGGCGGTCAGGACGGCAACGTCGGCCGCATCGTCGAGCCCAGCCAGGCGCAGCTGAAGTTCGTCGGCAACAAGACCGGTGACGTCGTGGCGATGCCGAAGGCCCTGCGCATCATCACCGGTGACGCCAAGTCCTTCGTCAACGGCCTCAAGAACTCCAACACCAACTGGAGCTGCACCGGCTTCGAGGACCGGGTCCTCAACGACAAGTACCCGATCTGCCCGCAGGGCAGCTCGGTGGTGCGGACGTCGTTCTTCCAGAGCTGCTGGGACGGCCAGAACATCGACAGCGCCAACCACCGCACCCACGTGGCGTTCGTCCAGGCGGACGGCAGCTGCCCGAACGGCTTCAAGGCGATCCCGCAGCTGCAGGTCCGGCTCGTCTATGACATCCCGGCCCCGCAGATCCAGAACGGGCAGGTCACCAACGCCTACGCGATCGACTCCTTCCCGGACCAGCTGCACAAGGCGATCACCGACCACAACGACTTCATCAACTTCTTCGACGAGGACGTGATGAACCAGATGGTCCAGTGCATCAACAGCGGCCAGGACTGCCAGTAGTCGCGGACCGGTCCCGGACCACGGGAAAGCCGGCGGTGGGAGATCCCACCGCCGGCTTTCCGTGTGCCGCGGGGTATGTCGGCGTCAGCCGTGGTGGCCGCTCTTGTTGTGGCTGCCACCGGGGTTCATGTGCGCCGAGCCCTCTTCCAGGGTCCCGCCGAGGGTGCCGCGCAGCGCCTGGACCGTCCGCTCCTCGCCGACGGCGACCCACTTGCGGCCGACGAGGTAGTAACCGCCGTAGTCCTTGGCCTGGTTGAGCCACTCGCGCTGACCACGGTCGGTGGCGAAGGTGGCGAGGATGTACTTCTCCTGGCCCTTCTTGCAGATGGCCTGGCGGATGGTGTCGGCGTCGGTCTGCATGTTCGGCTCGCACTTCGCCTCGGCGGCCAGGTGCTCGAGGCTGCCGGTCGCCGTCTGCGGTACGGCCTTGTGACCGCCGTGGTCGGAGCCGCAGCCGGCGAGCGCCAGTGCCGCAACTGCGGCGCTCACGGCGAGCATCGGTCGGGTCACCCTCATCTGTTCCTCCGGTCCGGGCGTGGAGCAGGCACGTGCCGCCCATCGATACGGCTACCGCCCGCCCGGTACTCAAATCCGGTGCGGCGTGCGTACCCCTGTGCGACAGTGTGCCGGTGAACCAGGACTGGGAAGACCGGGTGGCCGCAGCCTGGGCCGCCTTCGACACGGGTGCCGTACAGGACGCGTCCGCGTTCCGGGCCGTGATCGACGCGCTCGTCGCCGAACTGCCCGAGGACAGCCCGCTCGGCCCGTTCGAGCAGGCCTGCGCGTGGGACTCGACGGGCCGTTCCGACCGGGCGGTGCCGCTGTACCGGGAGGCCCTGGCGCGCGGCATCGACGGGTACCGGCGCCGCCGCACCAAGATCCAGCTGGCCAGTTCACTGCGGAACACCGGGCAGGCCGAGGAGGGCGTCAAGCTGCTCACGCCCGAACTGGACGCGCCCTCCGACGAGCTGGACGACGCCGTACGCGCGACGCTCGCGCTGTGCCTGTCCAGTCTGGGCCGCGACCGTGAGGGCCTGTCGCTGGTACTGGGGGCCCTCGCCCGGCACCTGCCGCGCTACCAGCGGTCGATGACGCGCTACGCGCGAGCGCTGGTCGAGCCCGAGGCGTGACACGCGGGGGTGAGGTGACCTGCCGCCGATTCGCTCGTTCTGCTGAACGTGCAGTCACAGGATGTCGCCCAGCGCCCCCTCCCCACTCCCCCGGCCGGCCCGGTCGTCGACGTCGCGCAGGCCGAGGCCGCGCTCGTCGAGCACTACCCGCGGCTCGTCCGGCTCGCCTACCTGGTGCTGCCGCCGGGACTGGGCCGGGGCAGGCGCGTGATGACCGCGCACGCCCTCACCCAGCGCGCCCTGCCCCGAGGGCGGATGCCCGCCCCGGTGATCCCCGCCCAGCACGCAGGTCCCCGCTCGGGCGCAACCGACGGCCCGGGGGAGGGACGCCACGGCGACCCGGGGTACGCCCTGGTCCGTCTCCAGGTGGTCCGTACTGCGCTGGAGGCGGGGCTGCCGCTGAGGCGCCGGGCGTGGCCGAAGCGGTCCCAGCTGCCGCCGCTGCTGCCGCAGGTGTGGGGGCTGCGCCTCTTCCCGCGTTCCGGGGGCGCCGACGAACTCGCCCTGGACCAGCGGCTGTCCGCCCTGTCCGGCCCGGGCCGGGCGGCCTATGTGCTGCGCGGCCTGGAACGGCTCCCGGACGGTGACGTCCGCAAGGTGCTCACGGCCGCGGGCGTGTCCGACGCGGACGCCGCGCTGCGGGAGGCCGACCAGGTGCCCGCCCGGTACGCGCTGCTCGACTCCACCGAGTTCGACCCCTGTTCCCTCCAGGCCCGGCCCACCGACCTGATGCGGCGCCGCCAGCACCTGAAGGCGGCGCTGGCCGGCGGGGCGGCCCTGCTGGTGTGCGGGGCGCTGCTCGCTCTGCCCGGCGGCGGCTGGGGCCCGGACGGCGCCGCCGCGCCCGTGTACGCGCAGAACCCGGCCGCCGAGGCCGCCCTGGACCCGGGCAGGCTGACCAAGGCCGCCCCGACCGCGTGGCGGACCTCCGCGCGCACCGACTTCTCCGTGTGGCCCGCCCGCGGCGAGCTGACCGGCGACCGGGCCCTGCTGCGCCGCGCGCTCGCGGTGTGGGCCCGCCCCGGCCAGACCGTCAAGGTGTCCGCGACCCCCGGCACCCAGACCGGCGGCCCCGCCGGCCCGCCCCAGCTGCTGTACGCCGGAGCCGTCGACAACACCCGCGTGGTGATCCTCTACGACGGTCTGCGCATCGTCCGCTACGCCGAACCCGAGGACGGCACCCAGGGCGCCGCCCTCGACTTCGCCCGGGTGGACGGCGCGGCCAAGGCCGAGGCGAGCGCGCTGGTGCTGGGCCGCGCCGACGGCAACGTCCGCTACCTGACGGCCCCCTGGGTGCGCAAGGCGGCCGAGCGTGACCTGGTCGAGCCCGGCTCCGGAGCCATGCCGCTGACCCTCACCCGCGGGGTGACCTCGCCGCTGGCCAGTGCCGCGCTGCGCACCGGGCCCTGCACCTCCTGGAACGTCCTGCAGCTGACCGACAACACCGGTACGCGGCTGCTGACCGACCTCGGCGAGCTGGTCCCGGCCCGCCTCACCGCCGGGCGGCCCGGCTCCGCCCGCGACGCCTCGGGCGCGCGGGCGCTGCGCGAGTGGGCTCCGTACGCCTGCTCGCTGGGCGCGGTGCGCGGCGCCGGAGTGCGGGCCGTGAACGCCTGGGAGTTCGCCGAGCAGCCGCTGCCCGACGCGACCGGTTCGGCCGCGTGGATGTGCACCCGGGCCGAGACCTGGCGCGGCGACGGCGCCCTGGTGCTGGCGCAGTTCCACACGCCGGGCGGGAAGTACGGGGCGGTCGCCGCGAAGGCCCAGGACGTCCCCGCCTGCGGGGCGCGTGATCCGCACGTGCTGGCCGGGGTGTTGTGGAAGTCGGGCGGCGGCACCTGGTACCTGCTGGCCGCCGGCAGCCGGGACACCGCCTCGGTCCGGGCGACGGGCGGCATCACCGGCGCCGCCCAGGGCCATCTGCTGGCCGTCCGGGCCGAGCGGGGCGCCCAGGCGCAGCTGAAGGGCACCCTCCAGGACGGGCGGAAGGTCGACGGGCTGCACTGACCGACCGGACCGGCGTGAATTCGTGGTCGCTCAGGACCGTTCGAGGCCGGAATCGATCGGTAAGGTGTGCGCATGACTACCGGGGTTCGCCGCAGGATGGGAGTCGAGGAGCGGCGGCAGCAGTTGATCGGCGTCGCCCTCGAACTGTTCAGCCGTCGCTCGCCCGACGAGGTCTCCATCGACGAGATAGCCACGGCCGCGGGCATCTCGCGGCCGCTGGTCTACCACTACTTCCCCGGCAAACTCAGCCTGTACGAGGCCGCGTTGAAGCGCGCCGCGGACGACCTGGCGGCCCGGTTCATCGAGCCGCAGGAGGGTCCGCTGGGGGCCCGGCTGCTGCGCGTGATGAGCCGCTACTTCGACTTCGTCGACGAGCACGGCCCCGGTTTCTCGGCCCTGATGCGCGGCGGCCCCGCGGTCGGCTCGTCCACCACCAACGCGCTCATCGACTCCGTACGGCAGGCAGCGTATGTCCAGATCCTTTCGCATCTGGGCGTGACGGATCCGCCCGCGCGGCTGGAACTGGTCGTCCGCTCGTGGATCTCGCTCGCCGAGTCGACGGCGCTGATCTGGCTGGACGGGCGGCGCATCCCGCGCGCCGAGCTGGAGGCTCAGCTCGTGCACGACTTCGCCGCGCTGGCCGCGGTCAGCGCCGCCTACGACGAGGAGATGGGCGCCCTGCTGCGCCGCATCCTGAAGGACGAGCCGGCCGACGGTCCCTTCAGCGACCTGGCCGGCCGGCTCATGGCCCTGGCCTCGTAGGTGTCCTGGCCTTTCAGCCCTCGGACTTCCGGTAGGAGGGGTCCAGGTCCCGGACCTCGGCCGAGGTGTGCAGGGCCAGCCCCTGCGACGGCTTCACGTACTGCCGCAGCAGCTCCAGGGCCGTCTCGGTGAGCCGTGCCTTGGTCTCCTCGGTGCGGCCGGCGAGCAGGGCGATGTGCACGTGCACCAGGGCGTGTCCCTCGGTGTCGGGGCCGACCACGATGTCCTCGGTCCGCCGGAACCGCGTCTTGCACGCCGGCGGCTTGGCGCCCGCGATGTCGGCCACGGCGGTGTGCAGCGCCTTGGCGAACCCGGGCCGGTCGAAGTCGTCCGCGAGCGGCGCGGAGTAGTCGACGGTGATCTGCGGCATGAGCACTCCTGTTCTACGGCTGAGCGATGACGGCGGGGATCACGGTAGCTGCCGGAACACCGCCACCGTACGGCCCGGCACGCTGAACAGCCCGGTTCCGGCCTGGTACGACGAGGTCTTCACCACCGGGTCGGAGCCCGCCGCCTGCACGGGGTGCAGCCGGTAACCGGTCCCGGCGAGCGCCGCCACCCGCTGTTCCTGCCGCCCGGGCGTCGCGTTGAACACGACGACGAGGTCACCCAGCTTCATGGTGATCACGCCGGGTGTCTCGTCCGGGCCGGACAGCGGGAAGGAGAGCCGCGCCTGCACCCGCTCGGCGGTGCCGAGGGAGAAGCCGGGCTCCGTGGTGCGGATCTTCAGCAGGTCCCGGTAGGCGGCCGAGGCGCCCTCGATCTGCGGGCAGCCCACTTGGACGGTCGTCAACAGGGGCTTGGCGTAGGGCCACTTGGCCTGGTTGTCGGCCGCCGGCGGCAGTCCGCGGCCGAAGCCGTTGCCGTCGGCGCAGTCCCAGTGGATGGCGTTGAACCAGTCGCCGCTGTCGTAGGAGTTGCGGTCCAGGGACTTGGAGCGCAGCAGGTCGGTGCCCGCCTGGGAGAGGGCCGGGCCCTGCGAGAGGGCGGCCGTCGCCATCGCCAGGACCTGCATGCGGGCCCGGTCGGAAGCGCTCACCGACGCGGGCAGCTTGAAGGCGAGCGCGTCGAACAGCGTCTCGTTGTCGTGGGCGTCGGCGTAGGCGAGGGCGTCGCCGGGCGCGTCGGCGTATCCGGCGGGGGCGCCGTTGTAGTCGACCTCGGAGCCCTTGACCTGCCTGCCGCCGGTGTCGGTGAACCGGTACCGGGCGAGGTTGCCGCTCAGCCCGACCTTGATCAGGTCCTGGTAGTGCAGCAGGCGGGCTTTCTGCTCGGCCGGAGTGCCGTTGGCCTTGGAGGAGTTGGGCTCGGTGTACAGCCCGGACGCGAAGCCCTGGACCCGGGGGTCCTCGTCGAAGGGTCCGCCGCCGCGCACCGCGTCACGGGCCCGGTCGGAGAAGGTGGCGATGCCGGTGCCGGCCATGTTCTTCTGGGTGGCCTGCTCGAAGCGGGCGTCGTCGGCGACCTCGCCGAAGTTCCAGCCCTCTCCGTACAGGATGATCTTCCTGCCGTCGACGCCGTCCTTCTGCGGGGTCAGCGCGTCGAGGGCCTTGCGGACCGCGAGGATGTTGGCCTTCGGGTGGTGGCCCATGAGGTCGAAGCGGAACCCGTCGATCTTGTACTGCTTCGCCCAGGTGACCACGGAGTCGACGACCAGCTTGCCCATCATGGCGTTCTCGGTGGCGGTGTTGGCGCAGCAGGTGCTGTTCGCCACCGACCCGTCGGCGAGGAGCCGCTGGTAGTAGCCGGGCACGATCCGGTCCAGGACGGAGGTGTCCGCCTGGCCGCTCGCGGCGGTGTGGTTGTAGACGACGTCCATGACGACCCTGAGGCCGTCCTCGTTCAGCGCCTTGACCATCTGGCGGAACTCCACCGTACGGGCCGTGCCGTCCGGGTCGGTGGCGTAGGAGCCCTCGGGGACCGTGTAGTGGAAGGGGTCGTAGCCCCAGTTGTAGGCGTCCTTCGCGGCGATCTTCGTGACGCACTCCTGCTGCCGCTGCGAGTCGGCCGGGAAGGCGGCCAGGTCGCAGTCGACGGTGGCCTGGTCGGCCTTGTGCTCGGGGATCGTGGCGATGTCGAAGGCCGGGAGGAGATGGACGTGGGAGGTGCCGGCCCTCGCCAGCGCGCGCAGGTGCCTGCTGCCGGCGCTGTCCTGGTCGGCGAAGGCCCGGTAGGTGCCGGGGTGCTTCGCCGTGCGGTCCTCGACGGAGAAGTCCCGGATGTGCAGCTCCTGGATCTGGGCGTCCCGCAGCGGGACGGCCCTGGGCTTGCGGTACGTCGACCAGCCGGCGGGTTCGAGGGCCTTGTCGGCCAGGTCCACGACGAGGCTGCGCTCGGAGTCGGCCGTCAGGGCCACCGAGTAGGGGTCGGTGACCTTGTTGGTGACGACCCGGCGGACGCTCGGCGCCCACACCTTCACGACGTACCGGTACGGCTTGTTCTTCCAGGACGCCGGGCCGGTGACGGACCAGACGCCGGTGGCGGCGTCCCGGCGCATGGGCGTCAGGGACCCGTCCAGCTCCAGGGACACGCGCTGGGCGGTGGGGGCCCACACCGCGAGGGTGGGGCGGCCCTGGTGGAAGGTGGGGCCGAGGTCGGCGTCCGTCGCGTCGTACAGGTCGTCGAGGACCCCGGCGGTCTGGACGCCCGTCGCGGCGAGCACGGCTCCGTTCGCGGCCAGCTGGGAGGCGACGACCTGGCCGCGCAGGGCCTCGCGGACCCGGTCGCGGTCGCGCGGGTCGACGGACCAGGCGGTGTAGTCCCTCAGGTGCGGGAATCTCGCCTTCTGGGCCTCGGTGAGGGACGTCCGGCTCAGCCGCAGCCAGCGCTCGTCGGTGCTGGTCAGCACCCCGTTCTCCGCCTTGATGGAGCCGGTGCGGGAAAAGCGCAGCTGGGTGGAGGCGGCCGCGCCGGAGCCGTTCCAGGCGACGGTGTCCCGGTCGATCCAGACCGCCTTGGACGTGGTCAGGTCGACGGCGGCCGCGGAGCCGGCGGGCTGCGGCAGCAGGTACTTCTCCTGGCCGCTCAACAGCCACACCTCATGGCCGCCGGCCGTGAGGTCGAGCGACTGGTCGGCGGGCAGGTCCTTCTCGTCGCCCTTGTGGATGATGTAGCTGAGGCTGGTGGCACCCTCGGTGAGCGGCACCTCGAAGACAGCGCCATAGGGGTCAGTCTTCACCGGCTTCAGGGGGTTCGACCACTCGGTGGGGTGCGCGGCCCCGGTCCACACGTGCAGGCCCCAGCCGTCGTAGTCGCCGTCGGCGCGGTGGTAGTGCAGGACGGCCTTGGTCCGGTCCTGCTCCGGGTACTCGGGGCGGTCGGTGCGCACCTCGGCCTTGCCCTGCTCGATCCACACCTCACCGGTCCGGGTGACGTCGATGGAGCGGTCGGCGGAGACGTCCTTGGTGCCGTCCTTGTCGATGACGAGGAAGCCGACGTTCGAGGCGCCGGGCTTGAGCTTGACGTACGCGAAGGCGCCGTAGGCGTCGCGGCCGGTGAAGGGGTGGCTGTCCGGCCAGGTGGTCGCCTCGCCGTCGGCGAGGTCGCCCCAGGCGTACAAACCCCAGTTCGCGTAGTCGCCGTTCGGGCGCTTGTAGTGGACGATCGCGTAGTCCCGCGAGGACGCGGCCGGCGGCTGCTCGACGGGCGGGGTCCCGGTGGTGGAGGCGGCCGTGGCGCTCGCGGTACGGCCCGCCGCGTCGATGACGACGGCCTTGTAGCGCAGCGCGGTGCCGGGCGGTACGTCCTCGCCGAGGGTCTGGGTGACCTTGTACGGGGCGTGGTCGGCGGAGCCGAGGATCCGCCAGGGAGCGTTGCCGACCTGGGCGGCGAAGACGACCCGGTTGAGCTGCCCGCCGTCGGTGCCGGCGGTGAGCTCCACGGTGCCGGTGGCGCCGGGGGCCGGGGCCTTGAGGGTGAGGGCCGGCTCGGTCGCGGGCGGGTCGAGCCGGCCGGCCGCCTTCAGCACGATCGCCGCACCGGCCGGGACGGTGACGGTGACCTTCCGGTCGCCGTCGGAGCGGACGGAGTCTCGCGTGCCGTAGAGGCCGTGGAAGGTCATGTGCGCCGAGTTGGTCGGGAAGGTCGCCGTCCGCGCCTGGTCCGCGTTGTTGAAGGCGACCAGGTACTCGACGCCCGTCCTGCGGTCGGTGCGGGAGAAGGCGTAGACGCCCGGGCCGTCGGCCGCGTACCGCTCCTGCTGGACGCCGTCGGCGAGGGCCGGGTGGGCCTTGCGGAGCTTGCCGAGCGTGCTGATGTGCCGGTAGAGCGGGGCGCCGGTGTCGTAGGCGTCCTCGGCGTGGGTGCGGTCGGTGCCGAGCCGGTCGTCGTCCAGGTAGTCGGCCGTGCGGGAGGCGAACATGCTCTGGCGGGCGTCCTTGTCGCCGCCGGAGCCGGTGAAGCCCTGCTCGTCGCCGTAGTAGACGACGGGGTTGCCGCGGCTGAGGAACATCAGCTCGTTGGCGAGCCGGTCCCTGGCGAGGAGTTCGGCGTCGGTGGCCTTGGGGTTGTCCTGCTTCAGGAAGGACCCGATGCGGCCCATGTCGTGGTTGCCGAGGAAGGTGACCTGCTCGTACGCGTTGGCCCGGCCGGTCGTGTACTTGTAGTCGTCGCCGAAGACCGAGGCGAGCGTGCGCGCGCTGCCGCCCTGGGAGGCGTACTGGCGGGCCGCCTCCTGGAAGGGGAAGTCGAGGGTGGCGTCGAGGCGGCCCTGCGTGACGTACGGGGCGGTGACGTCCGTGTCGGCGGAGTACACCTCGCCGAACATGAAGAAGTCGTCCCGCCCGCGCTTGGCCGCGTACGCGTCGAGGGCGGTGGCCCACTGCGTCCAGAACTCCATGCCGACGTGCTTGACCGTGTCGATCCGGAAGCCGTCGATGCCGAAGTCCCGCACCCAGCGCTGGTAGATGCGCTCCATGCCCCGGACGACCTCGGGACGCTCGGTCCACAAGTCGTCGAGCCCGGAGAAGTCGCCGTACGTGGTGGACTCGCCGGCGTACGTCGAGTCGCCCCGGTTGTGGTACATCGCCGGGTCGTTGAGCCAGGCCGGGACCTTGAGGTTCCGCTTGGCGGCGGGCACGGTCGGCGTGCGCGGGAAGGAGTCGCGGTCGACGGGCGGGAAGTCCTTGCCGCCCTGGGCGTAGTCGGCGTCGTCGAAGGGCTCGCCGTCCTTCGTCAGGTAGGGGAAGGCGCCCTTGGAGAGGTAGCCGTAGGACTTCTCCTCGTAGTCGACGACGTCGGCGGTGTGGTTGGTGATGACGTCGAAGAAGACCTTCATGCCCTTGGCGTGGGCCTTGTCGATGAGGGTCTCGAGGTCCTCGGCGGTGCCGAAGTGCGGGTCGACCTGCGTGAAGTCGGTGATCCAGTACCCGTGGTAGCCGGCCGAGGCGTTGCTGCCCGTGCCCTGCACGGGCTGGTTCTTGAAGATCGGGGCCAGCCAGATGGCGGTGGTGCCCAGGCCCTTGATGTAGTCGAGCTTGCGGGTCAGGCCCTTGAGGTCGCCGCCCTGGTAGAAGCCCTTGTCGGTGGGGTCGTAGCCGGTGGTCAGGCGGGAGCCGGTCAGGCCGCCCCGGTCGTTGGCCGTACTGCCGTTGGCGAAACGATCCGGCAGGACGAAGTAGAACTGCTCACGGGTCAGGTCGTGCCGGGCGGCGGCCTGCGCGAGCCTGGCGTCCGACGGCGGCGCGGGCGGTGTGCCGGCCCGGGCGGCCAGGGGCTGGACGAGGGCGGCGGCGAGCGCGGCGCCGGTGAGGGCGGCGACGCCTCGGGCCCGCCGGGTACGGCGTCCGGGGCGCCCTGCGGGCACCGGCCATCTCGGTATCACGGGCGGGAACTCCTTGCTGTTGCGGCTCTGTTCGGGTCCGACCCCGCGCGACCGTATCGCCGCCGAAAGCCTTACAGCAAGAGTCGTGAAAGACCTGGCAAGAGATTTCAGAGCCCGGCCGCGGTGGGCGCGGCCGGGCTCTGGGGGGCACCGCGGGGCTCGCCGGCGGGTGAGGCCGAGACGGACCGTGCGAGGGGGACCGTGCGCGTCAACCCCCAGGGCCGGTGGGCGGGTTGCCGGCCAGCCGGTAGAGCACCTGGGGCTCGCCCCACTCCACGAACCGCTCGGCGGGCACGACCCCCAGTTCCTCCAGCAGCCGGCGGGACGGCGCGTTGGCCTCCTGGGTCACGGCGACCACCTCCTGCGGCCACCACGCGACGACGGCCCGCACCGCCTCCCGCCCGTAGCCGCGTCCCCAGTGCTCGGGCAGCAGCTGGTACGACACTTCCGTACGGCCGTCCCGCGCTCCCGGCTCCACCAGCACCGAGCCGACGACCACCCCGCCCTCGGCCCGCACCACGCTCAGCAGCCCGGGCACGCCCACGCACCGCTGCCCGCGGGCGCGGGCGACGTCCTGCGGGACGGGCCCGCCGAGGTGGCGGCGGACCCGCGGATCGGTCCACAGGCGTATGTGGACCGGCACGTCCGCCGGTGTCAGGGGCCGCAGTGTCAGACGCTCGGTGGTCAGGGACACCGGCCACTCGGCGAAGGAGGAAACGGCGGGCATGAGGGGATCATGTCAGTGCCGGCCGCCGGGGCGGGCTCAGCAGGCCGGCTTGCCCGCGTAGACGGCCAGGGCCGTGTTGCCGCCCAGAGTCGCCGTGAGCTGCCCGCTGGAGTTCACCGTCACGGTCCTGTTGCCCTGGACGTCGCAGTACGTCCCGGCCGGGAGGGACGTCTGGTAGGTGCGGGTCAGGGAGCCGGACTCGTGGTTGACGGCCACGAACCCCTTGCTGCCGCGGCCGAAGGCGATGGCGTCGCCGCCGTTGTCCCACCAGTCGGTGACCGGCTCGCCCCGGGTCGCGTTGCGGAAGCCGACCATGCGGATGATCTCCGGCCACTTGTGCTGGCACTTCCAGCCGTCCTGCCAGCAGGCGCCGACCTGACCGCCGCCCGGCGGCCCCGCGTCGGGGTCGGAGAACTCGTAGCCGGAGTGGATGTCGGGGGCGCCGTACGGCCAGGCCAGCATGAAGACGTTGGCCAGGGTGTAGGCCGCGTTGTCCTTGTAGCTGAGGGTCGAGCCGTTGCGCTCGGTGTCGTGGTTGTCGACGAAGACGCCGGCGACCGAGCTGTTCAGGTAGCCCCAGCCCTCGCCGTAGTTCTTCAGGTAGGCGAGGTTCTCGTTGGTGAAGACCCGCTTGAGGTCGTAGGCGTAGCGGAACTCCTGCACGTCGCCGTTGCCCGTGTACTCGGCCGGCTGGACCGCCTCGCCCGCGCCGTGGATGACCTCCTGTTTCCAGTACACCGACGGGTTCGTCAGGCGGGACTTGACGGCCGCCAGGTCGGCGGCCGGGATGTGCTTGGCCGCGTCGACGCGGAAGCCGTCCACGCCGAGCGAGAGCAGGTCGTTGAGGTAGCCGGCCAGGGCGCGGCGGACGTAGTCCTCGCCCGTGTCGAGGTCGGCCAGGCCCACCAGTTCGCAGTGCTGGACGTTCCAGCGGTCCTGGTAGTCCGTGATCTGGGCCGTGCAGTCGTCGAAGTCGTACGACGAGTACAGGCCGGGGTAGGTGTACTTGGTGTACGGGGAGCCGCCGGTGCCGGTGCCGCTGCCCGCCGCCATGTGGTTGACGACCGCGTCGACGACCACCTTCACACCCGCCGCGTGACAGGTGTTCACCATGGACTGGAAGGCCGCGCGGTCGCCCAGCCGGCCGGCGATCTTGTAACTGACGGGCTGGTACGACGTCCACCACTGCGGGCCCGGTATGTGCTCGGCGGGCGGGGAGACCTGGACGTAGCCGTAGCCGGCGGGGCCGAGGGTGGTGGTGCACTCGCGGGCGACCGAGGCGTAGTTCCACTCGAAGAGGACGGCCGTGACGTCCTTGGTGCCAGGTGGGGAGGCCTGTACGGACGTCGGGGTCATGACAACCGCAGCGGTGGCCAGGGCCACGGCGGCGGAAAGGCGTCTGCGTGCCATGTGGGGTTCCTTCTTCATCGAAGGCACTGTGGGGAGCCGCAAGGCAGCGCTGAAGGCGCTTGCTGAAAGCTTCAGCAACCTTGCGGTGACGCAGATGGTAAAGGCCCGCCGCCCGAAAGGGCAGCGGGCCGTACAGGGTTGGACGAAAAATCTCAGGCGGCCGTCCACCACACCGTGGTGTCGGCCGGCACCTTCGCCTCGCCGTCCACCTCCGTGATCTCCCCGCTGGCCAGCAGCACCCGGCCGTACGCGGGCATCGCCACCGACTCGCCGGTGGTGTTCGCCACGCACACGAACTCCCCGCGCCGGAACGCCAGCACGCCCGCGGGCGCCCGCAGCCACTCCACCGCGTCGCCCGCGCCCAGGTCGGGCTGCTCCCGGCGCACGGCGAGGGCACTGCGGTACAGCTCCAGCGTGGAGCCGGGCACGCCGGTCTGCGCCTCCACGCTCAGCTCGCCCCAGTACTCCGGCTGCGGCAGCCAGCTGCCCCCGCTGCCGAAGCCGTACGACGACCCCGTACGGGTCCACGGGATGGGCACCCGGCAGCCGTCGCGGAAGCCGTCCTGGCCGGCGCCCCGGAAGTACGCCGGGTCCTGGCGCACCTCGTCGGGCAGGTCGACGACGTCCGGCAGGCCGAGCTCCTCGCCCTGGTAGATGTAGGCGGAGCCGGGCAGTGCCAGCATCAGCAGCGTGGCCGCCCGCGCCCTCCTGAGCCCCAGGTCGCGGTCGCCGGCCAGGCGGATCTGGGTGCCGAGGCCGGGCGGGTTGGCGAAGCGGGTGGTGTGCCGGGTGACGTCGTGGTTGGACAGCACCCAGGTGGCGGGGGCGCCGACCGGGCGCATCGCCTCCAGTGTGCGGTCGATGACCTCGCGCAGCTCCGCGGCGTCCCAGTAGGTGCTCAGGTACTGGAAGTTGAACGCCTGGTGCAGCTCGTCCGGGCGCACGTAGTTGGCGGTGCGCTCGATGGTCGGGGTCCAGGCCTCGGCGACGAAGATCCGCTCCCCGGCATACTCGTCGAGGATCAATCGCCACTGGCGGTAGATCTCGTGCACGCCGTCCTGGTCGAAGAACGGCATGACATCGTTGCCCAGCAGCTTCACCTGGTCGTGGTGTCCCAGGTCCGGCAGGCCGTCCGCCTTCACCAGGCCGTGGGCGACGTCGATGCGGAAGCCGTCGACGCCCATGTCGAGCCAGAACCGCAGGATCGAGCGGAACTCGTCGCCGACGGCCGGGTGGTTCCAGTTGAAGTCGGGCTGCTCGGGGGCGAACAGGTGCAGGTACCACTCACCGTCCGGGACCCTGGTCCAGGCGGGGCCTCCGAAGATGGACTCCCAGTCGTTGGGCGGCAGCTCGCCGTTCTTCCCCTTGCCGGGGCGGAAGTGGTAGCGCTCCCGCAGCGGGGAGCCCGGGCCCTCGGCGACCGCCCGCCGGAACCACTCGTGCTGGTCGGAGGAGTGGTTGGGCACCAGGTCGACGATGATGCGCAGGCCCAGCTCGTGGGCGTCCCGGATGAGCGCGTCGGCGTCGAGCAGGGTGCCGAACATGGGGTCGACGGCCCGGTAGTCGGCGACGTCGTAGCCGGCGTCGGCCTGCGGGGAGGCATAGAAGGGGCTGAGCCACACGGCGTCCACGCCGAGGTCACGCAGGTACGGCAGGCGGGTGCGGACTCCCTCCAGGTCGCCCATGCCGTCGCCGTTGCTGTCGGCGAAGCTGCGCGGGTAGACCTGGTAGATCACCGCGTCCCGCCACCAGTCGCGGCGCTTGGTGACGGTGGCGACAGCCGAGTCGGTCGAAGGGGCGGGGGCCGGGGCGGCGGAGTGCTGCTGGCTCATGTCGTCCTTGGGGCGTGAACGGTAGCGGGTCATGAAAAGGCGTGGGTGGGCGGGGGACGAGGCGGCCGCGGTGACAGCGGGGTCGGATGGGCACCGCGGCCGCCACCCGCGCGCCGGGGCGCACGGGAGTCTCGCGTACGAAGAGGGGTCAGCCCTTCGTGCCGCCCGCGGTGAGTCCGGTCACCAGGTTTTTCTGTACAAGGTAGAAGAAGGCGGACACCGGGATCGCGATCAGGACCGCGGTGGCGGCCATCAGGTTGCGCTGCGCGTCGTGCTCGCTCACGAAGCTCTGCAGGCCGACCGCCAGGGTGTACTTCTGGTCGTCCAGCATGAACGTCGTGGCGAAGGCGACCTCGCCGAACGCGGTGATGAAGCTGTAGAACGCGGCCACCGCCAGCCCGGGCTTGGCGAGCGGGAGGATCAGCCGCGCGAACGTGCCGAAGGGGGTCAGCCCGTCGACGCGTCCCGCCTCGTCGATCTCGAACGGGATGGTGTCGAAGTAACCCTTGAGCAGCCAGGCACAGTACGGCACCGCCGTCGAGCAGTAGACGAGGACGAGACCAAGGTAGCTGTCGATGAGCCGCAGCTCGGACAGGATCTGGTACATCGGCACCATCAGGACGGCGACCGGGAACATCTGGGTCACAAGCAGTACCCACATGAACTTCTTGTAGCCCGGGAAGCGCATGCGGGAGACCGCGTAGCCGGTGGTGGCGGCGACCAGGACGCCGATGACGGTGGTGCCGAGCGAGACGATCAGCGAGCTCTTCAGCCAGTCGAAGAAGCTCGTCTCCCGCAGGACGTACGTGTAGTTGTCCAGCGTCATCTTGTCCCAGATGCCCGCGGGGTGCAGATAGTCGTCCTTGTCCGGGCCGAGGGAGAGGAAGACCAGCCAGGCGACCGGGAAGAGCGCGATCACGCTCGCCAGGACCAGGATGCCGTGGGAGGCCAGGGACGCCGGCAGGCTGCGCTCGCCGCGGCCGCGCACCCTGCGGGGCGGGGCGGCGGGCCGGTCCGCCTCAGCAGCGGTCTGAACGGTGGTGGTGCTCATGAGAACTCCTGCCTCAGATCGCGAGCTGCTGCTCGGTGCGGTTCAGCCAGCGGCGGTAGAAGGAGGTGAAGACGATCAGGATGGCCAGCAGCAGCATGCCGTAGGTCGCGGACTCGGCGAACTCGCGCGGCTGCTGGCCGAAGCCCAGCAGGTACGCCCAGGTCACGAGGATGTCCGCCTCGGGGGCGGTGTTGCCGAACAGCAGGAAGATGACGGTGAACTGGTTGAAGGTCCAGATCACGCCGAGCAGGACCACGGTGGAGCTCACCGACCGCAGGCCCGGCAGGGTGACGTAGCGGAACCGCTGCCAGGCGCTCGCGCCGTCCATCTCGGCGGCCTCGTAGAGCGAGGCGTCGATGGACTGCAGGCCGCCGAGCAGCGAGATCATCATGAACGGCACACCGCACCAGGTGTTCACCATGATCGCGGCGAACCGCTGCCAGAAGGTGTCCTCCAGCCACGCCGGCGTCGGCAGGTGCAGCGCGTGCAGGGCGGAGTTGAGGATGCCGCCGTCGGCGAGCATGAACCGCCAGCCGAAGACGGTCACGAAGGTCGGCACGGCCCACGGCAGGATCAGCACGAGCCGGTAGAAGGTGCGGCCGCGCAGCTTCTGGTCGAGCAGCAGGGCGAGGCCGAGACCGATGCAGTAGTGCAGGGCGACGCAGGTCACCGTCCAGACGATCGTCCAGAGGAAGTGGGACCAGAAGCGGTCGTAGGCGGTCGGGCCCCACAGGATGTCGGCGTAGTTGTCGAAGCCGATGAACTTGTAGGTGGCCGCGATCTCGTTGACGCCGATGGTGCGGGCCGAGTTGAGGCTGTCGGCGTCGGTGAGCGTGAGGTAGAACCCGTAGGCCAGCGGGTACAGCACGATGACCCCGAGGACGATCGCCACCGGGGCGATCATCGCGTAGGCGTACCAGTACTTCTGCAAGCCGTGCCTCAGGCGCCGGGCCGGCCCGGGCCGCGGGGGGCGCTCATCGTGGCGCTTGCCGGTCGCGCGGTCGATGGCGACTGTCATGGTTCGACAACCTTCTCGAAAGTCCTGCGGGATCAAGGGGTACGGCACTCGGGCCGGCGGCCGCCGGATCCCTCCCCCGTGAGCCGGGGGATCCGGCGGCCACGCGGTGCTACTTGGCGAAGTCCGGCACCAGCTTGGTGATGGCGGCCTCGGCGTCGCTCAGGCCCTTGTCGAGGGACTTCTTGCCGCCGGCGACCGAGTTGAGCTCGGTGTCCAGCGGGCCCCACAGGGAGCTGTACTCGGGCAGCTCGGGGCGCGGCTGAGCGGCGGAGAGCACGCCCTGGTAGCCGGCGATGCCCGGGTCGGCCTTGACCTGGTCGGTGTAGGCGTCGTCGCGGGTGGGCAGCGTGGAGTTCTTCAGGGCGATGGTCTCCTGGGCCTTCGCCGAGGTCATGAACTTCACGAACGTCAGCGCGGCCTTCTGGTGCGCCTCGTCGGAACCGGCGTACACGGAGAGGTTGTGGCCGCCGGTCGGGGCGCCCGCCTTGCCGGTGGAGCCGGCCGGCACGGTGGCGATGCCGAGGTTGTTCTTGTCCTTGAAGGCCGAGCCCTTGTAGAAGTTCGTGATCTCCCACGGGCCCTGGATGATCGAGGCGACCTTGCCGCTGACGAACGCCTCCTGGATGTGGGCGTAGGCGTCGGCGGTGGTGTCGGCCTTGTGCAGGCCCTTGCCGCTGAACAGGCTCTGCCAGGTGCCGTAGGCCTTCTTGGCCGCGGGCGAGGTGACCGTGATCTTCTTGGCGGCCACGTCGACGGTGTCGGTGCCCTCGCCGTGGAGGAAGGTCTGGGCGTAGTAGGCCTGGGTGGAGCCCCAGTAGCCGTCGACGCCGGTCTTGTCCTTGATGGTGGCGGCGGCCTTCTTCAGCTCGTCCCAGGTCTTGGGGGCCTCGACGCCGGCCTTCTTGAACAGGTCCTTGTTGTAGACCAGGGCGAGGGTGTCCGTGGTGAAGGGGACGCCGTAGGTCTTGCCCTCGTACTGGGCCTGCTTGATCAGGTTGGGCTTGAACTTGTCCTGCTCGGCGAGGGCCTCGGTGCCGTCCAGCGGGAGGAAGAAGCCCTTCTTGGCGAAGGCGGGGGTCCAGCCGACCTCCGAGCGCAGGATGTCCGGGGCGCCCTTGGAGCCGGCGGCGGTGTCGAACTTGTTCTGCGCCTGGTCGAAGGGGACGTTGACGTACTTGACCTTGATGTCCTTGTGGGCGGCCTCGAACTCCTTGACCAGGGCCTTGTACGTCGGCGCCTCGTTCGTCGCGTTGGAGGTGTCCCACCAGGTGAGGGTGACCGGACCGGCCTTGTCGCCGCTGTCGCCGCCTGAGCCGCACGCCGTCGCCGCGAGGGCGAGGGACGCCACCAGCGCGGTGGCCGCTATGCCACGCCGCATGAGTTCTCCTTGAGGGTGAAAGCCCGTGGGGTGCGGGGGCGGCCCCGTCTGCCACTCCCCGCCGTAGTGCCGACTGCGCCGATGCGGCGGCCGGGCGTCGGTGAGAGTAGCTGCGCTTGTAAGCGTTGCGAAAGACCTTGCAGCAAAAAATCGCAAGGGGTGTCGATGGTTATCCGCGCGTGACCTGGCCTCGACCGCCCAGAGACCAGTCTTTGCGCTGATCCACACGGCAGCGGACGGTGTGCAAGACTCTGCAAGCACTTGCCATAGGCGGTGGCAGCGGGGAATCATCCGTTGCGAACCGGACACCGACCAGGACATGAGGGACCGCGATGAGGCCACGGCCGCTACAGTCCAGTGCTGTGACCACACGGCTTGCCGACATCGCTGCTCAGGCGGGGGTGAGCGAAGCGACCGTCAGCCGCGTCCTCAACGGGAAGCCGGGCGTCGCCGCCACCACCCGCCAATCCGTGCTGGCCGCCCTGGACGTGCTCGGCTACGAGCGTCCCGTGCGGCTGCGGCAGCGCAGCGAGGGCCTGGTCGGGCTGATCACCCCGGAGCTGGAGAACCCGATCTTCCCGGCCCTGGCCCAGGTCATCGGCCAGGCGCTGACCCGGCAGGGCTACACCCCGGTGCTGGCCACCCAGACCCCGGGCGGGTCGACGGAGGACGAGCTGACGGAGATGCTCGTGGACCGCGGGGTCGCCGGCATCATCTACGTCTCCGGGCTGCACGCCGACACCACCGCCGACATGACGCGCTACGAGCGGCTGCGGGCGCAGGGCGTGCCGTACGTGCTGGTGGACGGCTTCTCCCCCAAGGTGCAGGCTCCCTTCATCTCCCCCGACGACCGCGCGGCGATGACCCTGGCGGTCACGCACCTGGTCTCGCTCGGCCACACCCGCATCGGCCTGGCCCTCGGCCCCAAGCGGTTCGTGCCCGTGCAGCGCAAGATCGAGGGCTTCGTGCGCACGATGCAGGACCAGCTGGGCCTGACCGCCGAGACGATCGAGTCCGAGCTCGTCCAGCACTCCCTGTACACACTGGAGGGCGGCCAGGCCGCGGCGACGGCGCTCATGGAGCGCGGCTGTACGGCGGTCGTCTGCGCCAGCGACATGATGGCCCTGGGGGCGATACGGGCGGCGCGGCAGCGCGGTCTGGACGTGCCGAAGGACGTCTCGGTGGTCGGTTTCGACGACTCCCCGCTGATCGCGTTCACCGACCCGCCGCTGACCACGATCCGCAAGCCGGTGCCGGCGATGGGGCAGGCCGCGGTGCGCACGCTGCTGGAGGAGATCGGCGGCACCCCGGCCCCGCACAGCGAGTTCGTGTTCATGCCCGAGCTGGTGGTGCGCGGTTCGACCGCTTCCGCCCCCGGCGACCGGGCTCGTCCCTGATTTCTCCCCTGGTCCGCGTTCGTCCTCAGGGCGGAGAACTCCCGGCCGGCGGCCGTGCCGTGGTGGGAGGCCGGGGCCTTCTCACGCCGTACGAGGTGCGGCCGGAACCAGACGAGAGGATGATCGGGGAAGCAGGTCTTTTCTGGCAGACTCTGTGCCTATGGGTGACACGACCGTGACGACACTGGAGGGCCGGGAGGCGGCTGTTCCACATCCCGTCGCGGCAGAGGCGGGGCAGGGTCTGCTGCGCCGGTTGCGCACCCCGCGCCGACCCCGCTTCTGGTTCGAGATCCTGCTGATCGCGGTGAGTTACTGGACGTACTCGCTCATCCGCAACGCCGTGCCGGAGCAGAAGGCCGAGGCGCTGCGCAACGCCGACTGGATCTGGAAGACCGAGCACCAGCTGGGCATCGCCGTGGAGCAGTCCGTCAACCATGCCGTGAACTCGGTGACTTGGCTGATCGTCGGCATGAACTACTACTACGCGACCCTGCACTTCGTGGTCACGCTGGGTGTTCTGGTGTGGCTGTACCGCAGTCACCCGGGCCGGTACGCGGCGACGCGGCTGGTGCTGTTCGCCACCACGGGTGTCGCCCTGGTCGGCTACTACCTGTATCCGCTCGCGCCGCCCCGGCTGATGAACGGCGGCCACTTCATCGACACGGTCCTGGTGCACGACACCTGGGGCTCGATGGCCTCCGGCGACCTGAAGAACATGTCGAACCAGTACGCCGCGATGCCCTCGATGCACATCGGCTGGTCGGTGTGGTGCGGTCTGACGATCTTCGCGCTGGCGACCGTGCCGTGGGTGCGGGTGCTGGGCCTGCTCTACCCGGTGGCGACCCTGGTCGTCATCGTCGCCACCGCCAACCACTTCTGGCTGGACGCGGTGGGCGGCGTCCTGTGCCTGACCTTCGGCTTCACGGTGGCGGCCCTGTGGTACGGCTGCCTGCCGTACGCCCTGCCGCGGCGGGTGGCGCAGCGGGCCTCCGGGGAACGGCTGGAACCCGCGGGGACGTAGCCGCGCCGGGGCGGAGTCACCCTCCGTAGAACAGTTCCTCCACCACGGCCCGGGCCCGGCGGGTCGTGCGGCGGTAGGCGTCGAGCAGGTCGCCCGCGTGGCCGGGGCCGTACCCCAGGTAGCGGCCGACCGCCGCCAGATCACGGGTGTCGGTCGGGAACGTGTCGCCCGCGCGGCCGCGCACCAGCATCACCGCGTTGCGGACGCGGGTCGCCAGGACCCAGGCCTCGTCGAGGATGCCGGCGTCCTCCTCGCGGATGAGCCCGGCCTCGCGGGCCGCCGCCAGGGCCTCCCGGGTCCGGGTGGTGCGCAGCCCGGGCTCGCGCGCCCCGTGCCGCAGCTGGAGCAGCTGGACGGTCCACTCCACGTCGGACAGCCCGCCGGGCCCCAGCTTGGCGTGCAGCTTCGGGTCGGCGCCGCGCGGCAGCCGCTCCGACTCCATACGGGCCTTCAGGCGCCGGATCTCGCGTACGGCGTCGTCGCCGAGCCCGGCCGCCGGGTAGCGCAGCGGGTCGATCAGCTCGATGAAGCGCCGGGCCAGGTCCTCGTCCCCGGCGACCGGCTCGGCGCGCAGCAGGGCGTGCGACTCCCAGGTCAGGGACCACCGGCGGTAGTAGGCCGCGTACGACTTCAGGGTGCGCACCAGCGGGCCCGACTTGCCTTCGGGGCGCAGGTCCGCGTCGATGAGGAGGGGCGGGTCGGCGCTGGGGAGCTGCAGCAGGCGGCGCATCTCGGAGACGACCTTGTTGGCGGCCTCGGCGGCCTCGCGTTCGTCCACGCCGTCCCGGGGCTCGTGCACGAACAGCACGTCCGCGTCGGAGCCGTAGCCCAGCTCGTGCCCGCCGAACCGGCCCATCCCGATGATCGCGAACCGGGTGGGCAGGGTGTCGCCCCAGCCCTCCCGGACGACCGCCCGGAGGGTGCCCGCCAGGGTCGCCGCCGTCAGGTCGGACACGGCACGGCCGACCCGGTCCACCAGCGCGCCCTGGTCAGCCTCGGCGGGCCGGTCCTCGGTGCCGTAGGAGCCGACGATGTCGGCGGCGGCCGTACGGAACAGCTCGCGGCGGCGTACGCCCCGCGCGGCCGTGACCGCCTGGGCGGCGCCGTCGGCCCGGCGCACGGCCGCGAGGATCTCCTGTTCGAGGTGGGCCCGGGAGCGGGGCTCCAGTCCGCCGCCGTCGCCGTCGCCGAGCAGCGCGACCGCCTCGGGGGCGCGCATCAGCAGGTCGGGGGCGAGCCGGCCGGCCGACAGCACCCGGGCGAGGTTCTGGGCGGCCGCGCCCTCGTCGCGCAGCAGCCGCAGGTACCAGGGTGTCTTGCCGAGGGCGTCCGACACCTTGCGGAAGTTCAGCAGGCCCGCGTCCGGGTCGGCGGAGTCGGCGAACCAGCCGAGCAGCACCGGCAGCAGGGTCCGCTGGATGGCGGCCTTGCGGCTCACCCCGGAGGCCAGCGCCTCCAGGTGGCGCAGGGCGGAGGCGGGGTCGGCGTACCCGAGGGCGACCAGCCGCTCACGCGCCGCCTCCGGGCTCAACCGGACCTCGCCGGGGGCGAGTTGGGCCACGGCGTCGAGCAGCGGCCGGTAGAACAGCTTCTCGTGCAGGCGGCGTACGACGGTGGCGTGCCGTTTCCACTCGCGGTGGAGGTCGGCGACGGGGTCGGTGCGCAGCCCCAGGGACCGCCCGATGCGGCGCAGGTCGGCCTCGTCCTCGGGCACGAGGTGGGTGCGCCGCAGCCGGAACAGCTGGATGCGGTGCTCCATGGAGCGCAGGAAGCGGTACGCCTCGTCGAGCTGGGCTGCGTCGGCGCGCCCGACGTAGCCGCCCGCCGCGAGGGCCTTCAGCGCGTCCAGCGTGGTGCCGCTGCGCAGCGACGGGTCGGTGCGGCCGTGCACCAGCTGGAGCAGCTGGACGGCGAACTCCACGTCCCGTAGGCCGCCCGGCCCGAGTTTGAGCTGCCGGTCGATCTCGGCGGCGGGGATGTTCTCGACCACCCGGCGGCGCATCTTCTGCACGTCGGCGACGAAGTTCTCCCGCTCGGCGGCCTTCCAGACCAGCGGCTGGACGGCGGCGAGGTACTCCTCCCCCAGCTCGGCGTCGCCGGCCACCGGCCGGGCCTTGAGCAGGGCCTGGAACTCCCAGGTCTTGGCCCAGCGCTGGTAGTAGGCGAGGTGGCTGGAGAGGGTGCGCACCAGCGGGCCGTTGCGGCCCTCGGGGCGCAGGTTGGCGTCGACCGGCCAGATCGAGCCCTCGACGGTGGTCTCGGAGCAGATCCGCATCAGATGGGAGGCGATCTTGGTGGCGGCGCGCAGGGCCTTGCCCTCGTCGGCGCCGTCCGCCGGTTCCCCGACGAAGATGACGTCCACGTCGGAGACGTAGTTCAGCTCGTGGCCCCCGCACTTGCCCATCGCGATCACGGCCAGCCGGCACAGCGCCGCGTCGTCGGGCGCGGCGGCCCGTGCGAGCCGGAGGGCGGCGCGCAGGGTGGCGGTGGCGAGGTCGGCGAGTTCGGCGGCGGTCTGGGCGACGTCGGTGGTGCCGCACACGTCACGGGCGGCGATGGACAGCAGGCAGCGCCGGTAGGCGACCCGGAGGGAGACCGGGTCCGTCACCTCGGCGAGGCCGCGCTCGAACTCCTCCACGCCGGGGTGCAGGTCCCGCGGCTCGTACATGACGAGGGCGTGCCAGTCGCCGGGGTGCCGGGTGAGGTGGTCGGCGAGGGCGGCGGAGGCGCCGAGCACGCCGAGCAGCCGGTCGCGCAGCGGCTTGGCCGCGATGACCGTGTCGAGCAGTTCGCGGCGGGCGGTGGGGCCGGGCTGGGCCTCCAGCAGCCGGACCAGGCCGAGCAGGGCGAGGTCGGGGTCGGCGGTGGCGCCGAGCGCGTCGAGCAGCACCGGGTCGGTGCGGATCGGTGCCAGCTCGGGGCTGTCCAGCAGGCGTTCGGCGGCGGTGGCATCAGTGAAGCCGTGCCGTAGCAGTCGCGTGAAGGTACTGCTTCTGCGCCCCGGCCCCGCCGTCATCCCCGGCCTCCCTCGGATCAAGGTCGTACGGCCTTGAGCCTAACCCGGAGACCTGTTCGGGCAAGCGCCGATGAGTTCCGGGGCCGGCCGGGGTCTGCACTGCACGAGCAGGTCTGCGCGCGTACGTCGAAGCGGAGGTGGCCGCCATGCGGGAACCCGAGGCCGAGCTGGACCCCCGGTACAGCAGCGAGGGCGCCACGGCGCCGCCCTGGCGGGAGGTGGAGGCGCGGCTGGCCGGCGCCGGACTGTTCTGGATCTCGACGGTACGACCGGACGGACGGCCGCACGTGACCCCGCTGCCCGCGGTCTGGTCACAGGGTGCGCTGCACTTCTGCACCGGTCCCGAAGAGCGCAAGGCGCGCAACCTCGCGGCCAATGCCTCGGTCGTGCTGACCACCGGCACCAACACCTGGGACGAGGGCTACGACCTGGTGGTCGAGGGCGAGGCCGTGCGCGTGACGGACGAGACGCGGCTGCGCGAGCTGGCCGCCGGATGGGAGGCGAAGTACGGCGCCTTCTGGCACTTCGAGGTGCGGGACGGCTACTTCCGCCACGGTGGCGGTCACGCCGCCGTCTATTCGGTGGCGCCCCATACCGTTTTCGGCTTCGGTAAGGGAGAGCCGTTCAGCCAGACCCGCTGGCGGTTCGCCTGAGCCGGTCGTCGACGAAGGAGTCACGCGATGGACTACACGCTCGAAGTGATCCCCCTGCCGGTGAGCGACATCGACCGGGCCCGGGACTTCTACCGGGACAAGGTCGGCTTCCACGTCGACATCGACCAGGAGGTCATGCCCGGCATGCGCATCGTCCAGCTCACCCCGCCCGGCTCCGGCTGTTCGATCGCCCTGGGCAACACCATCTGGGAGATGGTCCCGGGCCCGCGCCCGGCCCCCGGCTCGTACCAGGGCCTGCAGCTGTGCGTCAGCGACATCAAGGCGGCCCGCGCCGAACTCCTCGAGCGCGGTCTCGACGTCTCCGAGCCGGTCCAGTACGCGCCGGACGACGGCGCGACGTTCATGTACTTCAAGGACCCGGACGGGAACGGCTGGTCGATCCAGGAGTACCGGCGCCGGGCGACGGAGCCGTTGCACAGGGTGCTGGCGGAGTCGGCCGCGGAGTCCCGGCAGGCGTGAGGCACGGGCGGGGCGATGTGCAGGGGGGTTCGCACATGCCCCGCCCATAGGTGTGTCAAAAGTACATAACGGGCCACTCGGGGCGTAACGGACGACTGTCGCCATCCGACGAGGGGAAGTCACCCATGAGTGAGTCCGTACAGACCGGGACCGGGAGCACCGGACAGAAGGTCAAGGAACAGACGTCCGCGACGGCCGGCCAGGCCAAGCAGGCCGCGGCCCAGGTCGCGGGGACCGCCGCGGAACAGACCCGGGCCGTGATGGGCGAGGCCCGGCAGCAAGCGGGCACGGTCGTCCACGAACTGCGCGGCCGTGCCGTACAGGAGGCCGACGGGCAGACCAAGCGGGCCGCCGGCGCGCTGCGGCAGTGGGCCCAGGACCTCTCCGGCCTGGCCGACAAGGCCGACGACTCGCCGGCCCGCAGCCTGGTGACGCAGGCCGCCGACCGGGGCAACCGGGCAGCCGACTACCTGGAGAGGCAGGGCGTCGAGGGCCTGGTCTCCGACCTCCAGGACTTCGCCCGCCGGCGTCCCGGGGTCTTCCTGGGCGGCGCGCTGCTGGCCGGACTGGCCGCCGGGCGCCTGGCGAGGGTCGCGGGGAGCGCCGCCCGGTCCGACGGGGCCGGGCAGGGACAGGCCGACGGTCAGGGCGAGGTGAGGGCCACGACCGTCGAGGCGCTGCCGTCCGGCGTCCCGCAGGGATACGTACCGTCCGGCGCGCCGCCGGCGCCGTCCCCGGGCGCGCAGGTGCCCGCCCCTCCGCCGGTTCCGCCGGCCACCGGTACGCCGCCGGGCCGTCCGTACCCGGAGGTGTGAGATGGCGTCGATCCCCTCCACGCCCGGCGCGGCCGAGCCGCGCGGCCAGGACCGGTCGGTGGGCGAGCTGCTCTCCGACGTGACCTCGGATGTGCAGGCCCTCTTCCGTCAGGAGGTCGAGCTGGCCAAGGCCGAGGTGAAGGAGGAGGCGAGCCGGGCCGGCAAGGCCGCCGGGATGTACGGCGGGGCCGGCTTCGGCGGCTACATGGTGCTGGTGTTCCTGTCGCTGGCCGCCGTGTTCGGCCTGGCCAACGTCATGGACCTCGGCTGGGCCGCGCTGATCGTCGCCGCGGTGTGGGCCGTCGTCGCGGCCGTGCTGTACCAGCGGGGCCGGGCCCGGATGCGCACCGTCTCCCCCAAGCCCGAGCGAACCGTAGAGACCATGAAGGAGAACGCGGAATGGGCACGTCACCCGACCAGATGAGGGCCGAGATAGAGGCCACCCGCGGCCGGCTGTCCGCGGACGTGGACCGGCTCGCCGACCGGACCAGCCCTCGTCGTGTGGCCCGCCGCCGGGCGGCCCGCATGCGGGGTGCGGTGTCGGGCGTCCGCGAGCGGGTCATGGGAACCGCGTCGCACACCGCGCACCGGATGACCGGGACCGCGCAGTCGGCGGCCGGCTCGGTCCAGGAAGGCACCGGGCGGGCGGCCGAGGCGACCCGTGACGTGGTCGGCCAGGCCGCCGGTACGGCCCGCGACGCGATGGGCCAGGCGGGGCAGGCCGTGCAGCAGGCCCCCGAGATGGCCCGCCGCCGGACCGAGGGCAACCCGCTGGCCGCCGGCCTGGTCGCCTTCGGCGTCGGTGTGCTGGCGTCCTCGCTCCTGCCGACCTCGCAGGCCGAGCAGGACAAGGCCTCGGAGCTGATGCAGAGCGAGGCGCTGGAGCCGGTGAAGCAGGCTGCCGCCGAGTCCGCGCAGCACCTGAAGGAAGGTGCCAAGGAGGTCACGCAGAGCGCGGCCGAGGAGGTCAAGGACACCGCCGCGCAGGCCGCCCGCACCACCCAGGAGGAGGCCCGCGACCAGGGCGGCCAGGTCACCCAGCAGGCCCGCGACGCCGGCCAGCAGCTCACAGACGAAGCCAGACAACGCACCGGCCAGGGCTGAACGCCCTGCCACCCAGCTCGGCTGGGGCACTGGGGGGCGGCTGGGTGTGCGCTGCGTGCGGCTGGGGGGCCGGGTGCGGCCGGGGCATCAGCCGTCTGCGAGCACGTAAGAACACCACACACCCGGGGCCGGCGGCGGGTCAGCCGTCGGCCCCGGGTGTGTCGTCGCACCGGGCGGAAACCACTGCGCGCGGCTGGGGGGCGGGTGCGGCCGGGGCATCAGCCGTCTGCGAGCACGGAAGAACACCACACACCCGGGGCCGGTGGCGGGTCAGCCGTCGGACCCGGGTGTGTGTCGTCTGTCGTCGCACCGGTCGGAAACCCGCCCCTACAGCACCGGCAGGTTCTTCCGCAGCTCGAACGCGGTGACCTCGGAGCGGTACTCCTCCCACTCCTGCTTCTTGTTGCGCAGGAAGTGGTGAGGGACGGAAGCCACCTCGGGCGAGCGGCGTCGGTGCACCGCTGGCTGTCCGCCGAGAGGCTGTTCGTGGTCGTTGTTGGTCGCCGTGGGCCGCCCTTCGACGGCCCACAGACGGCCCGGCTCTTAAGCACGCCCAGGCCCGACGCTGGTGCGTCCTCCGGAACGTCCCGATGCCACACCATGGGCAGGTCGGATCCCCGGCATAGTCGGATCCGCCGCATAGGTTGAGCAGCCGGCGCCCGGGCCGCTCCGGAGTGACGGCCCGTTGTTCAGCCAGCCTGTGCCTCGCCCATCTGTACGTCGGAGGCGAGAGTGGGGAGGTTCTTCCAGTTGGTGGCCACGATCGCCGCCGCCACGAGTTTCATCCACAGCTTTGCGTCCGGGTTGGTCATGGTCTCCGCGAGGCCTTCCGCTCGACGCCTATTGATGTCGGCAGTGGCCGGGGCGCCCGGATCCACGTACCCCCACAGGAAGTTGTCGCTGATCTCGCCAAACTCAGTTTCGGACAGTGGCTGGAGGGGTGAGTTGCGAAGCACTGTTACGCGCGGGTCCTCGCTGTGCGGGGCGAACAGGAGCCGGGTCTCCAGCGCGCACGCAGCTTTGGCGACCCTGGCCTCCATGAGCGCCAGGCCGCCGATGAGCCACCGCACGGTCGCGATACACCACACCTGCTCACCGACGCGGTAGGACTCCGCCGCGTGAAGCTCCCCAACCTGAGCAGACACCTCCGAAACGGCCCACCGCAGCGCCAACGCTTGCTCCACGCCCGTGTGGAAGCTGCCCGTCGTGCATTGGAAGCCGGGCAGCTTCAGGGCCTCGACTAGGTCCATGTCCATGCCACTACAGCCACCGAGTCGGCCCGCTGCCTGCTTGATTGTCTTGACGGCCTCCGGTGAGCTGAGTGCTTGCTTGACGACCTCCAGATCCGTGTCAGCCGGCTCGGTGAACCGGTCGATGACCTCGCCCACCCCAGTCAAGTGCACGAACCTGTCCCCAAGGCTGGCAACATCATCAGCCATGGCACCCGTGTAGCTGGTGCCGTCACCCAAATCCCGGGTGTTCTCGCTGACGAAGTAGACGGTCTCGCCCTCGTGCGCCCGCGCATACTCGATCGCCGACAACCAAATCGCCGCGTCCCTAGCCCCGGTCTTCTTCCCCTCATCCCGGCACGGGGAAAGGGCGTTAGCCTCTCGAAATGCCGCCTCACGCAGCGCCTCACCGCTCGTGGGGATGACGTCGACCACAGCCGCCCACTGGCTGCGCCAGTGCTCCCGTACACGCTCTAGGTCCATGTCCGGCAGCCGAATGGGCAGGCCCCACGGAGTTACGTTGGCGAGGGACTGGAGTGCCTGAGCGGCGGCCTCGTGCTGCTTGCGGTACTTGACCGCGTACTGCGCGGACAGTTCCTCCATGACCATCCATGGCACAGAGACGCCCTCCACGCCCGCCGTACGGATGGCCCGCAACACCTCGGCGCTGCTGCTCTCAAGTCCGCAACTGCGAAGGACGCACATATCCAGCACAATCACTGTCTGTACTCCCGCCCCTTGAAGCTCATCGGGTTCAAGAGTGACAGGAGCCGACCGCCTGCGCACCGGATTCACTGACGGCAGGACCTCATGTTTGGGATCCGAGGGGCGCCTCCTAGAGCGATGAGCGCGACTCACGTCCAAAACCTCACTGAGGGTCGCCCTCAGGGACCTCTGGCCGGAGGGGCTCGGCCGGAGAAGAGCACCACTGCTGCGAGAGATGAATATGGCACTGTACATCCCGTTCACAGCTCCCCCGTAACAGAATGTTCGGCTAGGCTATGTCCATGGGGCGAACCTACACCGAGAAAACGATCAAGCTGCTGTTCGGGACAGCCACTCACTGCGCTTATCCGGGATGCAACAGTCGCTTGATTTTCAAGGATCGTGAGCTGTATACCGCCACGGCCCAGATCGCCCATATTCGCTCCGAAAAGGAGAATGGCCCGCGCTATGACGCCGATTACCCGAGCGATAGCATAAATGAATTTGAGAACTTGCTACTTCTGTGTGGAGAGCATCACCCTCCGGTAGACCGGCATGAATCTTTATATCCCGTCGAGGAGTTGCTTGAATGGAAAGAGAGGCAATCTCGACAGGGTGAGCGTCTCGTCGCAGGGGCCGAACTTGCAGCTATTGAACGCCTCCTGAATCAAAAGGCGCCGATTACCTCGGACGCCATCTTGAGAGGGCCAGTCAACGCATTGGGGCAGGCGGAAAGACTACAACAGGCTAGCGATCGTTTTGATGAACAACCGTTGGAATCAGCGGTCCTCTTCGATCAAGTGGCTACTAAACTCGAGGAAACTCCCTTCGTGCACCATGCTGCCATCATCCGGAGTCGACAATGCGCCGCATTGGAGAGCGGCGAGAGCTTCAGAGAAGCCGCAAAGATACGGATTGATCTCGGGTGGCGTGATTACTTCAGCGGCTACGTCTTTGCTGCCAGTCAGCAAATAAGGAGAATCGAAAAATATCAAGATAACCTGCCCGAGGAGACTCTGAGGGCGGTTAACGGATTGGCTTACTCCGCAGCTTATGGGTACGAGCGGGCTGTTTCCCTGGAGGACCTGGCTGACTCATTCGATAAGATGGAGGGCGCCGATCAAGGCGCGCTCAATGCTGCTATGGCATTCGCCGAAGAAGCAATTGCATGGCGTAGACTCGACCTCATCCGCTCTCGCGCCTCAACTCTATCGGAAATGGCAGGAAATTCGACCGCCGACGAGTCGGGTCTAACTATAAGGGCGCGCATTCTTATGTGCCTGGCAGATGCCACCGATAGCTGGGATGAGTTGATTAGGAAGGCCCGCTACACGTATCCCCCGTCCATTACTTCATGGATTGCAGCTCGGCACGCCAGGCACCTTTCCCTAACCGGTCATCCTGAACAGGCAATGGGACGATGGCAGGACGCTATAGATGGTGCGGTTTCTGCCCAGCTTAATGATTCTGCGGCCGATTGGCTGTATGGGCTTCGTGCGACCCGAGTCCAGTACTGGAACATGGATGGCAACATTGACGACCTCCACAGGCTTGCACAAGCTTTGAGAGCATCTGGAAATGGGTCGGTACTTCCGGAGCCATACCCCCTTGCAGCACGTTCATTGTCCCACCTTCTCGACCAGAAGTGGCCTGACGCTCTCCACTGCCTACACCAACATCTTAGACACTCTGTTGTCACCGCAAGTTGGAGTGCGGAGCGCACAGTTCACGAACGATTCGGAGATCTTCTCGTAGCTACGGAAAAGTGGCAGGAGGCACCCATCCACTATATCCGCAGTGATGCATCGAAGAAGTTGAAAAAGCTTGCCCAGGCATGGCCGGATCGAGCCCTTCTCCTCGAACCACCTAGCGGCCAGATTCCTCATTGGGAGAGAATCGCTGCCTGCAAGTTTATCGCCTCTGCCAGCAGAGCTCTTCCTGAAGATATTGCGCGCGCATGGTCAGAATTCACGTTCATGGAAATCTCCACAAAACCTTCGGGGCACCCGCAAACGAGCCCTTGGATTCCAGCTTTCAGCGCATTTTCAGCTACTGCCGACGCAGCCTCCTTGGAGTCAGCTGGCAACTTCCTTGATCTCACGGCTGATTGGCTGCATCGGGAGCCGGGTACGCACAGCCGCACGGACAAAGACCTCGTTAACGCACTCGTCAAGATCTATGCGAGTCATGAAACATTGCGCGATCGAGTCATCGAGATGCTGTGTAGTGCAATCTTGCTTCGCAACGACGCGTCCGACCGTGCCGTCTATGAGGGTCAAGCGATCCTGAGCGAAAACCCACAAGTCGTGGAACAGCGGTTGGGCGAATCGGCGCGTGACGAAAACCTGTACGCCGCTCTCGCGTTGGTCATCTCCGGGTGTGATGTCGCTCCAGCTATAGGGATAGCGCGCAAGAAACTCGAACAATACGTTCAACCTCTCAACATCACTCCTGGCGTTTCAGAGATGAGAGTCGGTGAAGAAGATGCTGCATTGCTAGTCACAGTTCTCGATGAGTCGGACCGGCAAGCGTTCGTCGACTCGATGATTGCTCGAGTGCTGGAAATACAGGACCTCGAGGCCAATCGCGCTAGCGCTATAGGCGCCATTGCGATTGTCGGCCCCTCTCTGCACGCGGAGGGGAGGAACACCGCCTTCGACCTGTTGATCAATTTCGCCCAAGGGCCCACGGAAAGCACAGCCTCCATGGCTTATGGCGACGACCCATTCAGTCGCTTCAAGTTTTCAGTTGGCGACTTTTCTCTAGGCGCACTGGCGATTCATGCAGCTGGAAAACTTGCACACAGCAGGGAGCAATACGCTGAAGTGCAGAGGGTCGCCGTGCCTCTCCTGTCCGCAACCAGTAGCTCGACATGTAGTTGGCTTGCGAGAATGCTTCGCGATCTACCCGAGGGCGAGTTGACTGTAGATGTCGACATGCTGGCCACTCATCAAAGTCCTTGGCTTCGGTGTGTTGCCGCTATGGCTTGGGCGCGTGATCCTCATAGATGGCCCGGCCTTGGAGAGAGGCTATGCACTGACAACGATCCCGGTGTGCGCTTGGTACTAGCGAAGGAATTGAAAGGAAGAGCCGACCATGAGTCGATAATTGATGTGCTGCGCAATGACTACCGACGGGATATTCAAAGGGCCTTGAGATAGTACGTAGGCGCCGAAATGTGGGTGGTGTTCTAGCATGTAGAGAGCGCAGAGTATCTGGCTGCCCAAAGATCGGCTCTCCTGGTCACAGTATTGGGGTTCCATCAAAGTGATTCACGGCCCCGTACTGTCGCCGTCGGTACGAGACGGCTCGTGAAGCCGTCAGCGACGAGACGACGATACGCCGCCGCTACGTCCGCCGGGATATTTTGACGGATCATGAAGCCTTCCTCCGGGTAGACCATGAGCCGCTGCTGCGCTCCGAGCAGCATGTCAATAACTAGACGATCGTCACCGATTGAGCCGACGTACTCCGTAAAGGTCATCGGGGCCGAAGCGCAAACCCACTCCACATCGGGCCACAGCTTCCGGGCCGTTGCGTACGCTCGCCGCTCTTCGTACGGCTTGCAGACTAGGAGGACACCACGACACTTCAATGCCCTGATCAGCGAACAGCGCACGCGAGAACGTGATGTTCTCTCCGGTGTTGCGGGCGTTCGGTTCGACAAGGATGGCGTCCGCCGGCACCCTGAGTTCCAGGCCTCGCTCCCGGTAGAGCTCTGCCTCGCCGCGCGGCATCCGGTCCCGGGTGGTTCGGCTGGTCGCTCCCGTGAAGACGATCAAGGGAGCCATACCTTCCCGATACAGGGCCGCCGTGGTGTCGGCGACCCCGAGGTCATGGCTCCCCAGGCCGATGGCGACCGAGCACGGGCGTACCTCGTGGCCCATCTGCTGGAAGTCCCAGAGTCGTCACGCATCCGCCCATGACTGCTGCGAGATCACTTCTTGCCTCCGCCTTCCACTGCCGAGTCGGGCACCTTGAAGTCGTACGTCCATGAGAAGTGCGTGGCCGCGTGCACGCCCAGCGCGAATTCGACCACCGTGCCGTCGGCCGTGAACGTCGTTCGGTGCAGCTCTACCACCCACTCACCCGGGGCGAGCTGCAAGAGCTGGACTTCGTCACCCCCTGGCGGAAAAGTCGCGATCAAGCGCCTCGCAGTCCCAGGACTGCAGCGCTGTGTGGAGCCTTCTTTGAGCTGCGCACATGCACGGGGCGGGGACGCTGCAATTCCGCTAAAGGCCAGGTGAACAGGGCTTCGGCCCGTACTGGCGAGGTGGCCAGGTGACCGCGAGCAACGGCCGGAGAGTGGGGACGCGATCCCCCTTGCAGTGCTTCACCCGTATTGATCTCGACTGAGAGGAGTCCCGGTGTACCGACGACATCCGTGGGGCGCCGCCGTGCTGGACTGGCCGGCGTCGCCCGTACGAAATTCCCGGTCCGCTCTCTCCTGGCATCGCAGCGCTTAGTGCTGCGGCCGGCTTCCTCTCCCGCCCGTCGACAGCCCTCGCGCGGCTGGTCGACGGGCGGGAGCGCGGGGAGCCGGAACGTCCGACTTCAACGGCGCGCGGCCCCGGTGCTGGAACACCGGGGCCGCTTTTCGTGCCGTATCACCCTGAGAGGAACCACGACCCATGAAGCACATCGGTACCGTTCAGGCGGTTGTTACCGCCGACGCGTTCGACCGCGAGCCGACCGCTGCCGAGCTGGACGCCATCGCCAGCGAGACGCCGCTGATCGTGGCGGAGGTCGACGTGCAGATCAGCTTGCTGGACCGCCCCGTGATGGTGTGGGACACGCGCCGGCTCCGGCGGGCCCGCCGCAAGGTGCTGACCGCGCGGCGTGAGTTGACCAACCGCGGCACCACGATGCCGGAGGTGGTGGCGTGATGGTCGGCGAGTTCACGGCGCAGATGGCGACACGTCGGGGCCGATGGCACCTGTATGTGGTGCTGATGAACAGAACCGCGCGGTGGCCGGAGTGCACCTTCCACCGTGGCGGGCCGGTGCCGACGCTCACGGACCGCGTGAACGCGCTCAGCGTGCTCGGCTTCGAGCCGGTGCCGGACGCTGAGTGGCAGTGGACCGAGGACAGCGAAACCCCCTTCGACCCGTCCTCGCAGGTGCTGCTGATCGCCGCCATCCGAGTGCGTTCACGAGCGGAGGTGGGCGCGTGAACGGCGTTCAGATCCGTTCAGCCGAGCGCGTGCTGTCGGCCGGTACGTGGCTGATCGTGGCGGGCGCGATGCTGTACTCGATCCTCACCGTCACCCCGCTCGCGGCGGAACACACGCCGGATGAGTGGGACTGGACGGCGCCGATCCTGCCGCTCGTGGTCGACGCGGCTGTGGTCATCGTGGTCCGCCTCGACGCGGCCCCGGGCTTCCGTATCGGCAAACACCTCCGCTACGACCCCGCCGACGTACGGGCCTACGTCGACCAGCGCAAGCACGCCGACGCCACCGCCGCCTAACCGAACATCCATCACACAGCAGGGAGAGCCGCCCGTGCGGCTCTCCCTGCCGCATGTCGAGAGGACCACTGCCTGATGACAGGCCACATCCAAGACCGGTGGTACAAGACCGAACCCGACGCCGCTGGCAAGCCCCGCCGCGTACGCACGGCTCGCTACGGCACCGGGATGCGCTACCGCGCCCGGTACATCGGCCCGGACGGCACCGAGAAGAGCAAGTCGTTCCGGGACGGGCAGAAGCGACTGGCCGATCAGTGGCTCGCCCACATCGAGGCGGACATGTCCCGAGGGCAGTACGTGGACCCGGCCGCGAGCCGCGTGACGTTCCGGCAGTACGCCGAGAAGTGGCTGAGCACGTAGACCACCGACATGACCACGCGAGAGTCGGTGGAGTCAGCCGATTCGTGGCCATGCCATCCCCTACCTGGGACCCGCGGCCGCTCGGCTCGTTCAAGCCGGAACATATCCGGGATTGGCTCAGCGAACTGGAACGGGCCCTCCCTGCGTCGTCGTACCGGCGCGTGATCTACAACAACGTGTCAACGGTCCTCAAGGCGGCTGTGGACGACGGTCACCTGTCGAAGAACCCGTGCCACGCGCAATCCGTGCGTCCGCCGACCGCGGGAGGTGGCCGTGTCGTGCCGTGGAGTGCAGAGCGCGTCTTCGCCGTGCGTGCGGCACTTCCGGAGCAGTACCACGCGATGGTCGACCTCGGAGGCGGCTGCGGACTCCGGCAAGGCGAAATTTTCGGGTTGCAGGTCGACGCCATCGGCTTCGACTCCGGATGGCTGCACATCGCGAATCAGGTGAAGGTGACGAAAGACGGTCTCGTCTTCGCCCCGCCGAAGCGGTCCAAGATCCGCGACGTCCCCTTGCCGGACCGCGTGGCGCACGTCCTAAAGCAGCACATGGAGGCGTTCCCTGCAGTGGAGATCACCCTGCCGTGGCTCCGGGCGGACGGTCCACCCGTCACGAAACGGCTGCTGTTCACACGCCTCGACGGCGCGGGAGCCGTTCGGCGTACCGACTTCAACGACCGCGCATGGAAGCCTGCTCTCGTGGCTGCTGGGGTCATCCCCGCGCCGCAGCCCGGAGAGCGTCACCAGGCCGCCCGCGAACACGGCATGCACGCCCTCAGGCACTTCTACGCGTCCGTCCTGCTGGACGCCGGCGAGAACGTGAAGGCGTTGAGTGCCTACCTCGGCCACAACGACCCCGGATTCACGCTCCGGGTCTACACACATCTCATGCCGAGCAGCGACGCACGGGCCCGGAAGGCCGTGGACAGCCTGTACGAGGGCACCGATCCGGCGTCTGACGGCCCAGAGACGGCCCAGAGCGAGTGAGACGCCATGGGGCCGATGGTCCATGACCGTCGGCCCCATCCGCCGAATCAGCGGGAACGTGCCCTGACCTGCGCCTACAGCACCGGCAGGTTCTTCCGCAGCTCGAACGCGGTGACCTCGGAGCGGTACTCCTCCCACTCCTGCTTCTTGTTGCGCAGGAAGAAGTCGAAGACGTGCTCGCCGAGCGTCTCGGCGACCAGGTCGCTGCGCTCCATGAGGGTCAGGGCCTCGCCGAGGTTCTGCGGCAGCGGCTCGATGCCCAGGGCGCGGCGCTCCGCGTCGGACAGCGCCCAGACGTCGTCCTCGGCGCCGGGCGGCAGCTCGTAGCCCTCCTCGATGCCCTTGAGGCCGGCGGCCAGCAGCACCGCGTAGGCCAGGTACGGGTTGGCCCCGGAGTCCAGGGAGCGGACCTCCACCCGCGCCGAGCCCGTCTTGCCCGGCTTGTACATGGGCACGCGGACCAGGGCCGAGCGGTTGTTGTGGCCCCAGCAGATGTAGGAGGGGGCCTCGCCGCCGGCGCCGGCGGTGCGCTCCGTGCCGCCCCAGATGCGCTTGTAGGAGTTGACCCACTGGTTGGTCACCGCGGAGATCTCCGCCGCGTGCCGCAGCAGGCCCGCGATGAAGGACCGGCCGACCTTGGAGAGCTGGTACTCGGCGCCCGACTCGTAGAAGGCGTTGCGGTCGCCCTCGAAGAGGGACAGGTGGGTGTGCATGCCCGAGCCGGGGTGCTCGGAGAACGGCTTGGGCATGAAGGTCGCCTGGACGCCCTGCTCCAGGGCCACCTGCTTCATGACCAGCCGGAAGGTCATGATGTTGTCCGCCGTGGAGAGCGCGTCCGCGTACCGCAGGTCGATCTCCTGCTGCCCCGGCGCGCCCTCGTGGTGGGAGAACTCCACCGAGATGCCCATCGACTCCAGCATGGTGATCGCCTGGCGGCGGAAGTCCATGCCGATGTTCTGCGGGGTGTGGTCGAAGTAGCCGGAGTTGTCGGCGGGGGTCGGCACCGAGCCGTCGGTCGGCTTGTCCTTCAGCAGGAAGAACTCGATCTCGGGGTGGGTGTAGAAGGTGAAGCCGAGGTCGCTCGCGCGGGCCAGGGCGCGCTTGAGGACGTAGCGCGGGTCGGCGAAGGACGGGGAGCCGTCCGGCATGAGGATGTCGCAGAACATGCGGGCCGTGCCCGGGGCCTCGGCGCGCCACGGCAGGATCTGGAACGTCGACGGGTCCGGCTTGGCGATCATGTCGGACTCGTAGACACGGGCGAAGCCCTCGATGGCGGAACCGTCGAAGCCGATGCCCTCGTCGAAGGCCTGTTCCAGTTCGGCCGGGGCCACGGCCACGGACTTGAGGAAGCCCAGCACGTCCGTGAACCACAGGCGTACGAACCGGATGTCGCGCTCCTCCAACGTCCGGAGCACGAACTCCTGCTGCTTGTCCATCTTCCGCTACCCCATCCTTGCTGGTCAGGCCGACTGTCTCCGGTACGTCCCCGGCATCTGGACAGGCGGTCGGGCACCCGAGCATCCCACCACACCACCATTTCGTACGCGTTGCGGACCTTGATCGGCGGGCCGGCCCCGGCCTGAACGCCTGGCACCGGGCGGGTGAACTGCTCTGCTGCCCATCTTGCCTGCTCGTACCGGCATCCGTCATGGCCGGTCGGCCTCGGGCCGGACCGGGACCACCTCCGGTAACTGTCAGGACGCTGTCGGTGCCGTATCGATTCAGCCCATTCCCGCCGCCTGTCTACGGCTCGCCCCCTCCTCCCCATTACGATCAGCGGACCCGACCGTCCCACCCCACCCCGAAGGACACACTCCATGGGTACCGCCAACAGGAGCAGCGCTGGCCGCAAGGCGCGCATAGAGGAGATGCGGCGCGCCGAGCAGGCCCGGGAGCGCCGCAACCGGATCCTCACGGTCGCGGCCGGCGTGGTGATCGTCGCCGGGCTCGTCGTGGGCAGTGTGTTCCTGGTGCGGTCGCAGTCGGACGACGGTGGCAGCGACAGCGTGGCGAGCGACGCGAAGACCTCCGGCAGTTTCACCACCGGCAAGGACGGGGTGAAGACCTGGAAGGGCACCCTGTCGCGCAACCACGTCACCAAGGCCGTGAAGTACCCGGTCGAACCCCCGGTCGGCGGTGACCACAACCCGGTGTGGATGAACTGCAACGGTGACGTCTACACCGAGGAGATCAACAACACCAACGCCGTCCACTCCCTGGAGCACGGCGCGGTGTGGGTGACGTACAACGCCAAGGCGAAGAAGAGCGACGTCGAGGCGCTCGCGGCGAAGGTGAAGAAGACGCCGTACACGCTGATGAGCCCGGTCGACGACCAGACGGACCCGATCATGCTCACCGCGTGGGGCCACCAGCGCACGGTCACCGGCGCCGGCGACCCGGGCGTCGACGCGTTCTTCGAGAAGTTCGTCCAGGGTCAGCAGACGCCCGAGCCGGGTGCCGCCTGCACCAACGGGCTGTCGAAGTGAGGCACGCGGCGCTGATCGCGGGGGCCGCGGCGGCCGCGCTCGTCGCGGCCGGAGCGATCACCTACGCGGTCGCCGAGGACGGCGGTTCCAGCGCCGCCCCCGCCGCCGGCTCGGCGGACGCCGGGTTCGCGCGCGACATGGCGGTGCACCACCAGCAGGCGGTGGAGATGTCGTACATCGTGCGCGACCGCACCAAGGACGAGGAGGTGCGCCGCCTCGCGTACGACATCGCGCAGACGCAGGCCAACCAGCGCGGCATGCTGCTGGGCTGGCTCGACCTGTGGGGGCTGCCGAAGGTGTCGTCCGAGCCGCCGATGAGCTGGATGGGCATGGGCGACATGGCCTCCGGCAAGGACGGCGCGCTGATGCCGGGCATGGCCACCAACAGCGAGCTGAAGAAGCTTCAGACGCTCAGTGGCAGGCAGGCGGAGGTCTTCTACCTCCAGCTCATGACGGACCATCACAAGGGCGGCATCCACATGGCCGAGGGCTGCGTCGACAAGTGCAGCGTCGGGGTGGAGAAGCGGCTCGCGCAGGGCATGGTCGACGCGCAGGAGTCGGAGATCGCGCTGATGGCCGACATGCTCAAGGAGCGGGGCGCCCGGCCGCGTTCGTAGCCCCTCCTCGGTCTTAAGCCTCAAATCGCCCGTCACGACGGTCACTTGGCTTTCTCTTGGCCTCAGTAGGGCGCTTCTTGGGGTGCGCATTCCCCTGGCATGAACGGTTCATCGCGAGAGTGGGCGGGCGTCGAGTGATCCACTCGCGACGAACCGCACAGGGGGTTCCATGAGATCCAACCGCGCCACGGTGCGCGCCGGGGTGAGCATGGCAGCGACACTGCCCATGATCGCCGGCGCGCTGGCGCTCGGCATACCCGCGGCGCACGCCGCGGACTCTCCGGCCCGGGACACGCTGGCCGGGACCAAGCCCGCGTGGGCCACGCCCACGGCGGACCGGGGCGCCGCCTCCGACAGCGCCCAGGTCACCGCCCGCGTCTACCTCGCCGGCCGGGACGCGGCAGGGCTCGCCGCGTACGCCAAGGCGGTGTCCGACCCGCACTCCAAGGCGTACGGCAAGTACCTGAGCGCCCGGCAGGCGCAGGCCCGTTTCGGCGCCACGGCCGCGCAGGTGGCGGCCGTGAAGTCCTGGCTGACCGCGGCCGGTCTGAAGGTCACCCAGGTCACGCGGCACTACGTCGCCGTCACCGGTGACGTGGCCGCCGCCGAGAAGGCGTTCGGCACCCAGCTGCACAACTTCGCCAAGGGCACGAAGACCTACCGCGCCCCGGCGCACGCCGCCTCCGTCCCGGCGGCCCTGGCCGACGCCGTCCTGACCGTCACCGGCCTGGACAACGCGCCGCACAAGGCGAGCCACGACGACCAGCTGCCGCCGCCGGAAACGGTGTTCCGCAACGCCGGTCCGTTCTCCTCGTACTACGGCTCCAACATCGCGAGCACGCTGCCGGACGCCTACGGCCACAAGATCCCGTACGCGGTCAAGGGCTACACCGGCAAGCAGCTGCGGGCCGCGTACGGCGCGGGCACCCGGACCGGCAAGGGCGTGCGCGTGGCCATCACCGACGCCTACGCCTCGCCCACCATCGCCTTCGACGCGGCCACCTACGCCAAGAAGCACGGCGACGCCGCCTGGCGCAGCGACCAGCTCCACCAGGTGCTGCCCAAGAACTACACGAAGACCAAGGAGTGCGGCGCGGCCGGCTGGTACGGCGAGGAGACCCTCGACGTCGAGGCCGTGCACGCGGTCGCGCCCGCCGCGGACGTGACGTACGTGGGCGCGGCGTCCTGCTACGACGACGACCTCCTGGACTCCCTCGGCAAGATCGTCGACCACCACCTGGCCGACATCGTCTCCAACTCCTGGGGCGACATCGAGGCCAACCAGACGCCGGACCTCGCGGCCGCCTACGACCAGGTCTTCCAGCTGGGCGCGGTGGAGGGCATCGGCTTCTACTTCTCCTCCGGCGACAACGGCGACGAGGTCGCCAACACCGGCACCAAGCAGGTCGACACCCCGGCGAACTCGGCGTGGGTGACCGCGGTCGGCGGTACCTCGCTGGCGGTCGGCAAGGACAACACCTACCTGTGGGAGACCGGCTGGGGCACCGAGAAGGCGGTGCTGTCGTCCGACGGCGGCAGCTGGACCGCCTTCCCCGGCGCGTTCACCTCCGGCGCGGGCGGCGGCACCAGCAGGACGGTGGCGGAGCCCTCGTACCAGAAGGGCGTGGTCCCCGACTCCCTGGCGAAGGCGTACCACGCGGCCGGCAACCGGGTCGTCCCGGACATCGCCGCGATCGCCGACCCGAACACCGGCTTCCTCGTCGGCCAGACGCAGACCCTGCCGGACGGGAAGGCGCAGGCGTACAGCGAGTACCGCATCGGCGGCACCTCGCTCGCCGCGCCGGTCATCGCGGCCGTACAGGCCCTCGCGCAGGAGGCCCGCGGCGGCCGGCCGATCGGCTTCGCCAACCCGGTGATCTACGCCAGGTACGGCTCGAAGGCCTACCACGACGTCACCGACAACCCCACGGGCTCCGGCCTGGCGGTCGCGCGCGTCGACTTCGTGAACGGCTACGACGCCACGGGCGGTACGACCACCTCGGTCCGCAGCCTGGGCAAGGACAGCTCGCTGAAGGCCGTGAAGGGCTACGACGACGTCACCGGCGTGGGCACGCCGGCGAACGGCTACGTCGAGTCGTACAGGCGGCGCTGAGGCACCGCCGGCGACGGCACCTCGACGGGGCGCCGGGTGTGTTCACCCGGCGCCCTCTCGCCGTGCCGGGGGCGGTGCGCACCCCGCGCCAGCCGATCGCGTCGCTCTGACGATTAGACTGATCCCGTGCCTGCCTCCCTGAACTTCTGGTCGATCTATCAGCATGGCTTCGCACGCGTCGCCGCGTGCACCGGCCACACCGTCATCGCCGACCCGCCGGCCAACGCCGAAGCGGTGCTGCGCCACGCGCGCCGGTGCGCCGAGGAGGGGGTCGCCGTCGCCGTCTTCCCGGAGATGGGGCTGTGCGGCTACTCGATCGAGGACCTGCTGCTGCAGGACGCGCTGCTCGACGAGGTCGAGACGGCCCTCGCGAGCGTGGTGGCCGGGTCGGCCGCCCTGCTGCCGGTGCTGGTCGTCGGTGCTCCGCTGCGGCACCGCAACCGGATCTACAACTGTGCCGTCTTCGTCCATCGCGGGCGGATCCTCGGGGTGGTGCCCAAGTCGTATCCGCCGAACTACCGGGAGTTCTACGAGCGCCGGCAGATCGCCGGGGGTGACGACGAGCGCGGCGGGACCATCCGGGTCGGCGGCGAGGACGTGCCGTTCGGGGTGGACCTGCTCTTCGAGGCGGTGGACGTCCCCGGGCTCGTGCTGCACGCCGAGGTCTGCGAGGACATGTGGGTGCCGGTGCCGCCGAGCGCGGAGGCCGCGCTGGCCGGTGCGACCGTGCTGGTCAATCTGTCGGGCAGCCCCATCACGGTCGGGCGGGCCGAGGACCGCAGGCTGCTGTGCCGTTCGGCGTCCTCGCGCTGCCTCGCCGCCTACGTCTACGCGGCCGCCGGGCTGGGCGAGTCGACCACCGACCTGTCCTGGGACGGGCAGACCATGATCTACGAGAACGGGGTGCTGCTCGCGGAGACCGAGCGCTTCCCGCTCGGCGACAGTTACGCGGTGGCCGACGTGGACCTCGACCTGCTGCGGCAGGAGCGGCAGCGGATGGGCACGTTCGACGACAACCGCCGCACCCACCAGGCGCGGACCGCCGGCTTCCGGACGGTCACGTTCACGGTCGATCCGCCGCTCACCGACCTGGGGCTGCGCCGTCGCCTGGAGCGCTTCCCGTTCGTGCCGGCCGATCCGGACCGCCTCGCCCTGGACTGCTACGAGGCGTACAACATCCAGGTCGAGGGCCTGCAGCAGCGGCTGGCGGCGATCGGCGGCCCGAAGGTGGTCATCGGGGTGTCCGGCGGCCTCGACTCCACGCACGCGCTGATCGTCGCCGCCCGCGCGATGGACCGGGCCGGCCGCCCGCGCAGCGACATCCTGGCCTTCACGCTGCCCGGCTTCGCCACCAGCGACCACACCAGGGCCAACGCCCACAAGCTGATGAACTCGCTCGGCGTCACCGCGGCCGAGCTGGACATCACGCCGACCGCACGGCTGATGCTGCGGGAGATGGGCCACCCGTTCGCCTCCGGCGAGCCGGTGTACGACGTCACCTTCGAGAACGTGCAGGCCGGTCTGCGCACCGACTACCTGTTCCGGCTCGCCAACCAGCGCGGCGGCATCGTGCTCGGCACCGGTGATCTGTCGGAGCTGGCGCTCGGCTGGTCCACGTACGGCGTGGGCGACCAGATGAGCCACTACAACGTCAACTCCGGCGTACCGAAGACGCTGATCCAGCACCTGATCCGCTGGGTGATCAGCAGTGGGCAGTTCGACGACGAGACCGGCAGGACCCTCGCCGCGATCCTCGACACCGAGATCAGCCCGGAGCTCGTACCGGGCGAGGAGATGCAGTCCACCGAGTCCAAGATCGGCCCGTACGCGCTGCACGACTTCACGCTCTTCCACGTGCTGCGGTACGGCTTCCGGCCGTCGAAGATCGCCTTCCTGGCCTGGCACGCCTGGCACGATGCCGAGGCCGGTGCCTGGCCGCCGAACTTCCCGGAGGCCAAGCGGGTGGCGTACGACCTGCCGGAGATCCGGCGCTGGCTGGAGGTCTTCTGCCGGCGCTTCTTCGCGTTCGCGCAGTTCAAACGGTCGGCCATGCCGAACGGGCCGAAGGTCTCGGCCGGCGGTTCCCTTTCGCCTCGTGGCGACTGGCGCGCCCCGTCCGACAGCACGGCACAGGCCTGGCTGCGCGACCTCGCCCGTTTCGACTAGGCCTGCGCTGCCGCACCACGACGAAGGCGTGCCCGGTGTCCGCCGGGCACGCCTTCGTCTGGGGCAGGGGAGGTCAGCGGTGCAGCGCCTGCGACTCCTGCGGCAGATGCGAGGCCACCACCCGCTCGCGCCCGGCCACCGGCGCGCACCGCCGGTCCACCGCGTACGCCAGCGACGCCACGGCCACGCCGAGCACGGCGAGCGCCGCGCCCGTCAGGGCGGGGGACGTGACCCCGAAGCCCGCTGCCAGGGCGAGGCCGCCGATCCAGGCGCCGCCGGCGTTGGCCAGGTTGAAGGCGGCCTGGTTGGCGGAGGAGGCGAGGGACGGGGCCGCCGACGCCTTCTCCATGACCATCAGCTGGAGCGGGGAGCCGGTGACGAAGGCCGCCGTGCCGAGCAGGACGACCGCCAGGGCGGCGGTGAGCTCCGTGCGCATCAGCAGCGGGAAGAGGGCGAGGACCGCCGCGAGCGCGGTCAGTCCGCCGAACAGCGTGCCGCGCAGGGAGTGGTCGGCCAGCCGGCCGCCCAGCAGGTTGCCGGCCGTGGCGCCCACGCCGAACAGGGCCAGCAGCAGCGTCACGCTGGCGTCGGCGTAGCCGGCGGCGTCGGTGAGCATGGGCGTGATGTAGCTGTAGGCGGCGAAGAGGGCGCCGAAGCCGGCGACCGTCGTGCCCAGGGCCAGCCAGACCGGCAGGGAGCGCAGGGCGGCGAGTTCGCCGCGCAGGCCCGTCGCGGGGGCCTGGCCGCGGTCCCGCGGGACCAGCAGGGCCAGCGCCGCAATGGCGGCCACGCCGATCGCGCTGACGCCGAGGAACGTGGCCCGCCAGCCGAGGTGCTGGCCCATCAGGGTCGCCACCGGCACGCCCACGATGTTCGCGACCGTCAGGCCGAGGAACATCAAGGAGACCGAGCGGGCCTTGCGTTCGGGGGTCACCATGGCCGTGGCGACCACCGCGCCCACGCCGAAGAAGGCGCCGTGCGGCAGGCCGCTGAGGAAGCGGGCCGCCAGCAGCCAGTGCTCGTCGGGGGCGCACGCGGACAGCGCGTTGCCCGCGACGAACAGGCCCATCAGGGCGATGAGGACGGTGCGGCGGGACATCCGCGCCGTCGCGGCGGAGAGCAGGGGGGCGCCGACGACGACGCCCAGGGCGTACGCCGACACCAGGTGGCCGGCGGCGGGAAGGGAGATGCCCAGGTCGTCCGCGACTTCGGGCAGCAGGCCCATCATCACGAACTCGGTCGTACCGATGCCGAAGGCTCCGACAGCGAGCGCGAGCAGGGCCAGTGGCATGAAGAACCTTTCGAGACTTTCGTGTGCAGAGATCCGTACGTCTTATGTTCAAGTACGGAACAAAGTCTCTCAGGCGCGGTATTCCAGAACGCGGCCGCTCAGTGAGCAGCAGGTGTCCAGAAGGCGCTGACCTGGGGTTTTCAGGAGCCGGATGTGGTGACCTTCACACGGGCCGCGAGCGGCAGGTGGTCGCTGCCGGTCTGCGGCAACGTCCAGGAACTCTCCGGTTCCATGCCCCGCACCAGGATCTGGTCGATCCGCGCCATCGGGAACGACGCCGGCCAGCTGAACCCGAAGCCGTTGCCCGCCGCGCCCTGCGTGGAACGCATCTGGGAGGTGACGGCGTTGAGCGCGCGGTCGTTCATGGTGCCGTTCAGGTCGCCGAGCAGCACGACCCTCGGGAGCCGCTCGTCGGCGATGGCCTCGCCGAGGGCGTCGGCGCTCTTGTCGCGCTGCCGGGCGGTGAACCCGGCCTCCATCTTCACGCGCACGGACGGCAGATGGGCGACGTACACCGCGACCGGGCCCTCGGGGGTGGTGACGGTGGCGCGCATCGCGCGCGTCCAGCCGAGCTTGATGTCGACGGCCCGGACATCACTGAGCGGGTACTTGCTCCACAGGCCGACCGTGCCCTGCACCGAGTGGTAGCGGTACGTGCCCGCCAGCGCCCTCTCGTACGTCGCGACCGCGCTCGCCCGCAGCTCCTCCAGCGCCAGTACGTCCGCGCCGGACGCGGCCACGTCCCGGGCCGTGCCGGACGGGTCGGCGTTGTCCGCGTTGACGTTGTGGGTGGCGACGGTGAGGTCGCCGCCCGTCGCCGACTTGTCGGTGAGCAGGCCGCCGAACAGGTTCAGCCACACCACCGCCGGCAGCACCACCGCGATCAGCGCGGTCGCCGACCGGCGCAGCAGCGCGACCAGCAGCAGGACCGGGACCAGCAGGCCCAGCCAGGGCAGGAAGGTCTCCACCAGGCTGCCCAGGTTGCCGACCTTGTTCGGGATGCGGGAGTGGGCCAGCATGACCACCGCCAGCAGGACCGCGCACCCGGCGGTGAGCAGGCCGCGCCGCCAGATCCGCGGGTCGCCGCGCCAGCCGGCGGTCAGGCGGCCGAACAGGCTCCGAAGCCGGGTTCCCCGGCGCTCGGGCCCCGAGCCGCCGCCTGCCGTCTCCGTCGCGTACGCCTGCTGCGCCATACCGTCGCCTCACCCTGCCTGCTGTGCACACCGTCTTCCCCCGTGTCTTTAGACCCTAGGGGATGATCGGCTCCGTTCCCCGCCGTCGCTGACGGCCGTACGGGGGCGATGACGTACGAGCCCCGCGCGGGAGTTCCTGTCACCGGCGCGGAAAGCGCCCTCTGTGACGAAACGCGCACACTAGGGCTGCCGGCGCGGGGAACTGACGGGGCGTAGGCCGTCGAGGAGGGTGTCGACGACCTGTTCGGCGAGGCCTTCGGGGAGGTCGGCGTCCGGGTGCAGGACGGCACGCACCAGGAGGGGGCCGAGGAAGAGGTCGTACAGCAGCTCCGCGTCGATGTCCGTGCGCAGTTCGCCGTTCTCCTGCCCGCGGCGCAGCACCTCGAGGCCGATCCGGCGGCGCGGGGCGACGACGGTCTTGTGGTACGCAGTCCAGATCCTCGGGCTGCTCTTCATCTGGGCGTGCACGTTGTGCAGGATCGCCGACGAGCGGTTGGCCAGGCCGCGGCGGCGCAGGGCCTCCAGCAGGACGACCAGGTCGTCGCGCGCGCAGGTGCCGGGCAGGACGGGGTCCGGGGGCTCGGCGGCGCGCAGGACGTCGACGAAGAGTTCCTCCTTGCCGCTCCAGCGACGGTAGATGGTGGCCTTGCCGACCCCGGCGGTGCGGGCGATGCGCTCGATGGACAGCTCCGCGAGCGGCACGCCCTCCTCCAGCAGCCGCATGACGCCTTCGAGGATGGCGCGTTCCACGGCCTCGCTGCGGGGGCGGCCCCTCGCGGGGCTGTCCTGCCGGGGGTGGCTGTCGGCGAGGCTCACGTCACTGGGTCCTTTCGCGGTGGGGATGGTGCTCGGCCGGCGGGTTACTCCGCCGTCACCAACTCTGCCTCCTGCGCGCCCCGGCCGGACACCGGCTGCCTCCCCGGCAGGAACAGGGCCACCACGATCGTGCCGACGACGGCGACGCCCGCGCCCCACAGGGCCGTGACGTGCATGGCGTGCAGGAAGGCGTCGTAGGCGGGGCCGACGAGGGCCTTGCCCTGCGGGCCGAGCCGGTCGGCGACACCGAGGGTGGCCTCGATGGACTCGCCGGCGGTGTGGCGCAGGCCGGGCGGCAGGGCGCCCAGCTTGTCCTCGATGTCCGTGCGGTACGCGGTGGACAGCACGGAGCCGAGCACGGCGATGCCGAGGGCGCCGCCGACCTGCCGGAAGGTGTTGCTGAGCGCGGAGGCCGAGCCGGCCTTCTCGCGGGGCAGGGCCTGCATGATGACGACGCTGACCGGCGTCATGATGTGCGCCATGCCGGTGCCCATCAGGAAGAAGATGACCTCCAGGATCCAGATCGGCGTGTCGGCGTCCAGGGTGGCGAAGGCGGCCAGCATCGCGGCGATGACCAGCATGCCGGCGGTGGTGGTGGCCCTGTTGCCGAACCGGTCGACGAGCAGCCGGGCCCGCGGCGCGAAGATCATCTGGGCGGCGGCCAGCGGCAGCATCAGCAGGCCGGTCTGGAAGGGCGAGTAGCCGCGCACGCTCTGGGTGTAGAAGACCGAGAAGAAGGTCACGCCCATCAGCGCGAAGAAGACCAGGGCGATGGCGGCGATCGCCGCGGAGAAGACCTTGTTGCGGAAGTAGGTGACGTCCAGGGACGGGTGGTCGCTGCGCTTCTCGTACACGACGAAGACGGCCAGGACGGCGAGGCCGGCGGCGATCGTGGACAGCACGGTCGCGTCGGTGAAGTCGGCGAGTTCGCCGCCCTTGATGATGCCGTAGACGAGCAGGACCAGGCCGATCACGGACAGCACGACGCCGACGGGGTCGAGCCGGCCGGGGTTCGGGTCGCGGGAGTCGGGCACCAGCCACAGCATCAGGGCGAGCGCGAGAGCCACGATCGGGACATTGACCAGGAAGACCGAGCCCCACCAGAAGTGGTCGAGCAGGGCACCGCCGGTGATGGGGCCGATGGCGATGGCGAGGCCGACACCGCCGGCCCAGATGCCGATGGCCTTGGGCTGTTCCTCCCGTTCGAAGACGTTCATCAGCACGGCGAGGGTGGCGGGCATGACGAACGCGGCGCCCAGGCCCATGACCGCCCGGAAGGCGATCAGCTCGCCGGGCGAGCCGGAGAACGCGGCGAGCGCGGAGCCGACGCCGAACACGGTGAGGCCGCCGAGCAGCACCTTCTTGCGTCCGAGCCGGTCGCCGAGCAGTCCGGCGGTGAAGAGCAGACCCGCGAAGACGAGGGTGTAGGCGTTGATCGCCCACTCCAGCTCGCTCTGGGTGGCGCCGAGACCGGTCGGGGCGGGCGTCGAGATGGTCTTGATGGCGACGTTCAGGATCGAGTTGTCCAGGACGACGATCAGCAGGCTCAGCATCAGCACGCCGAGGATCGCCCAGCGGCGCCGGTGCACCGCTTCGGGCACCCGGGGCGTGGTGGCAGGAGTGGTCATACGGCCGAGCCTAGGACACTTACGATACGAGACCGTTCCGTATCGGAATCCTTTACCCAGTCCTTACGAAGGCCGGTTCCCGCGGCCGGCGACCCGGGTGAGGAGGGTCCCCCTAGCCGTCGGTGACACGAGGTGCCACCATGGACGTGGTCCGGGGACGCCGTCAGGGCGCCTCGAGATGACGTGTTAGGAGCCGACGCAATGACGCAGCTCTCGGCTGCCCAGTCCGCGCAGCAGAAGTCCTCCGACGGCAGCAAGGCGCTGTACGGAGGCAAGAGCACCCGCCGCATCACCGTGCGGGACATCGCCCTCGCCAAGGAGCGCGGGGAGAAGTGGCCCATGCTCACCGCGTACGACGCGCTGACCGCGTCCGTCTTCGACGAGGCCGGCATCCCGGTCCTCCTCGTCGGCGACTCCGCGGGCAACTGCCACCTCGGGTACGACACCACCGTGCCCGTCACCCTCGACGAGATGACCATGCTGTCCGCCGCGGTGGTACGCGGCACCAAGCGCTCCCTGATCGTGGGCGACCTGCCGTTCGGCTCCTACCAGGAGGGCCCGGTGCAGGCGCTGCGCTCGGCGACCCGGCTGGTGAAGGAGGCGGGGGTCGGTGCCGTCAAGCTGGAGGGCGGCGAGCGCTCGCACGAGCAGATCCGGCTGCTGGTGGAGTCCGGGATCCCGGTGATGGCGCACATCGGGCTGACCCCGCAGTCCGTGCACGCGATGGGCTACCGGGTGCAGGGACGCGGTGAGGAGGCGGCCCAGCAGCTGCTGCGGGACGCCAAGGCCGTGCAGGACGCCGGGGCGTTCGCCGTGGTGCTGGAGCTGGTTCCCGCGGAGCTGGCCGCCGAGGTGACGCGGGTGCTGCACATTCCCACGGTCGGCATCGGGGCCGGGGCGCAGACGGACGCGCAGGTCCTGGTGTGGACCGACATGCTCGGGCTGACGCCCGGGCGGGTGCCGAAGTTCGTCAAGCAGTACGCGGATCTGCGCCAGGTCATGGGGGACGCGGTGCGGGCGTTCGCCGATGACGTGGTCGGCGGAACGTTCCCGCTGGAGGAGCACTCCGTCCACTGAGCCCCACCTGAGCCACTGCGGTACGACAGGCAGCCCGCCGATCTTCCCCCGTCGGCGGGCTGCCGTGCTGACGCGGCCCGTCAGCGATCTGTCGGCGGCCGCCGGACCCTGTCGGTGTTCTGTCGGCGGTTTGTCGGTGGCGGGTGACAGCGTTCAGGGCATGACACGAATCGACAACAACCCCGGCGGTGCGGACCGTGCCGTCTCCGTGCGGGGTCTGGTCAAGCACTACGGCGAGACCAAGGCGCTGGACGGGGTCGACCTGGAGGTGCGCGAGGGAACCGTGATGGGGGTGCTCGGGCCGAACGGTGCCGGGAAGACCACCCTCGTGCGGATCCTGTCCACGCTGCTCGCCCCCGACGCCGGGCAGGCGGTCGTCGCCGGATACGACGTCGTACGGCAGCCGCGGCAGCTGCGACGGGTGATCGGGTTCACCGGGCAGTACGCCTCCGTCGACGAGAAGCTCCCGGGCTGGGAGAACCTGTACATGATCGGCCGGCTGCTCGACCTGTCCCGCAAGGAGGCACGGGCGCGCGCCGACGAGCTGCTGGAGCGCTTCTCGCTGACGGAGGCCGCCAAGCGGCCCGCGGCGACGTACTCCGGCGGTATGCGGCGGCGGCTGGATCTGGCCGCCTCGATGATCGGGCGGCCGAAGGTCCTCTTCCTCGACGAGCCCACCACGGGACTGGACCCGCGCACCCGCAACGAGGTGTGGGACGAGGTCAAGCGGATGGTCGGGGACGGCGTGACCGTGCTGCTGACCACGCAGTACATGGAGGAGGCCGAGCAACTCGCCTCGGAGCTGACCGTCGTCGACCGCGGCAGGGTCATCGCCGGCGGCGGTATCGAGGAACTCAAGGCCAAGGTCGGCGGGCGGACCCTGCGGGTCCGGCCGACCGACCCGGCCCAGCTGCGGCCGCTGGCCGCCGCGCTCGACGAGCTGGGCATCACCGGCCTGGCCCACACCACCGTGGACGCCGAGCGCGGTGCCGTCCTGGTGCCGATCCTCAGCGACGAGCAGCTGACGGCGGTGGTCGGCGCCGTCACCGCGCGCGGCCTCACCCTGGCCGCCATCACCACCGAACTGCCCAGCCTGGACGAGGTGTTCCTGTCCCTCACCGGCCACCGCGCCAGTGCCCCGCAGGACACCGTGTCCGCCGACGACCGCGAGGAGGTCGCCGTATGAGCGCCGCCACCGTCACCCCGACCGCCGACGCCCGTATCTCACCGCGGGCGCACCTGCGGCACACCGGGGCGCTCATCCGCCGCAACCTGCTGTGGATCCGGCAGGACCCGGAGTCGATGTTCGACGCCATCCTGTTCCCCGTCGTCTTCACGCTGCTGTTCGTGTACGTCTTCGGCGGGTCCATCGGGCAGGCGCTGGGCGGCGGGCAGGAGGCGTACGTGCAGTACGTCGTGCCCGGCCTGATGGCCATGATGGGCATGAACATGGCCATGGGAGTGGGCACCGGGTTCAACCAGGACTTCAACACCGGGGTCATGGACCGCTTCCGCTCCCTGCCCATCGGCCGTGGCTCGGTGCTGTTCGCGAAGATCGCCGTGGAGCTGTTCCGGATGACCATCGCGACGACGATCCTGCTGGTCGTCGGCGTCCTGGTGGGCTTCGACATCACGAACTGGCTCGGTCTGCTGGCCGCCGTGGGCCTGTCCGCGGTCTTCGGCACGGCGCTGATGTGGGTGTTCCTGACCCTCGGTGTGGTGATGAAGAACGCGCAGTCCGTACAGGCGATGGGCTTCCTGGTGCTGATGCCGCTGCAGTTCGGCTCGTCGATCTTCGCGCCGACCCGCTCGATGCCGGGCTGGCTGCAGAACTTCACCGACTACAACCCGCTGTCCTCGCTCGCCGACGCCGCGCGCGGCCTGATGGTGGGCGGCCCGGTCGCGCACGACCTGTGGATGACGCTGGGCTGGTCGGTGGCGATCACGGCGGTGATGGCGCCGGTCGCCATCCACAAGTTCCGCACCAAGCACTGACGCGCGCCAGGCGCGCGGGCGCCGTCAGACCAGGGCGGCGGCCTCCTCGCGGGAGAGGCCGCGGCCCTGCCCGTACGCGGCCTCGTACGCCCGGTCGCCGAGCACCGCCCGCACGCGCCGCTCGGCGCTCTCGCGCGTGTGGCGCTCCTGCCGGGTCAGGACGTGACCGGGCGGCAGCAGCGCCTCGGCCGCGCCGAGGCAGCGCGCGGCGTCCGTGGCGCGGCGCCCGCCGTCCACGTCGGCCAGGGCGAGCGCGGCGACGGTGAGGTACGCGGAGGGCATGTGCGGGGCGAGGGTCTCGGACAGCGGGTCGTGGGAGTACGCGAGCGCCTTGCGGATCTTGTCCAGGGACTCCCGGTGACGGCCCTCGACGGCCTCCAGCCAGGCCTCCGCGCCGAGGATGACCGCGTCGAACACGATGAAGTGGGCGATGCTGAACTCCTCGCGCAGCAACCGGAGTTCCTCGCGCGCCTCGGCCGTCCGCCCGAGGGTGCCGAGCCAGCCGGCCAGCATGAGCCGGGCGGCGGGCAGGGCGTGGCTGTGCCCACCGCGCTCCTGGGCGATCACCTCGCGCAGCAGCCGCTCCCCGCGCTCCTCCTCGCCCGCCTCCAGCAGGACACTGCCCAGCCGGGCCCGCAGCACGCAGGTCTGGGCGCGGGCACCGAGGCGGTCGGCGTGCTCGGCCGCGGCCTCGTAGTCGGCGGCGGCCGCCCGGTACGCGCCCTTTCGTTCGTGGGCCTCGCCGCGTGCGGACAGCGCCTCGGCGACGCCCCACAGGTCGCCCAGGCGCCGGTAGATCTCCAGCGCTTCCTCGGCGTCGCGGGTGGCGTCGCCGGCCCAGTCGGCGCGGTTGGCGAAGAGGTTGGCGCGCAGGTGCAGGCAGGAGGCCAGTTCCCACTCGTATCCGGGCAGCTCCCGGCAGCTGCGGACGCTCGCCTCGGCGATGGTGCGCAGCCGGTCCATGTCGCCGGTGAGCATCACCGCGTAGAACCACAGGATGCCCGGGGACCGGCAGATCTGCGGCAGCCCGGGTTCGTAGACCTGGGTGATGATCCGCAGCTTGGCCTGGGCCTCGGGGGTCTGCCAGGCGTCCAGCTCGGTGTCCATGCAGGCGAGGTGGGCCAGGTGCACCCCGCGCCGGGCCTCGGCGAGGACCTCGCCGGTCATCGGCGGCGGCGCGGCCGTGCACCGCTCCGGCACCGGGGCGGCGCGGCGCACCGGCTCGGTGAACGGGTCGGGGCCGAGCGACATCACCTCACGGCACCAGACACGGGCCTCGATGCGCAGGTCGCGCATCTGCCAGTACCAGCACAGTGACAGCGTCAGGCACAGCGCCTCCTGCTCGTCGCGCTCGGCGACGGCGTGGCGCAGCGCGGTGCGCAGGTTCTCGTACTCCCGCTCCAGCCGGGCGATGGCGGCGCGCTGGCCGGGGCCGCGCAGCAACGGGTCGTTGCGGGCCAGTTCGCGGTAGTACGTCAGGTGCGCCCGCTCGGCCTGCCGGCGCTGCCCGGACTCCTCGAGCCGTTCGGCGGCGTACTCGGCGACCGTCTCCAGCAGCCGGTAGCGCATCTCCCCGTCCCCCGAGGGCGCGGCGACGACCAGGGACTTGTCGACGAGGGAGCCCAGCGTCTCCAGCGCGGCCGGGCCGCACACGGCCTCGGCGGCGGCGAGGTCGCAGCCGCCCGCGAAGACCGACAGCCGCCGCAGCACGTCGCGTTCGTCCTGGTCGAGCAGCTCCCAGGACCAGTCGACGACGGCCCGCAGGGTCTGCTGGCGGGGCAGCACGGTGCGGCTGCCGGAGGTCAGCAGCCGGAAGCGGTCGTCGAGCCGGTCGGCTATCTGACGGGGGGTCAGCATCCGCAGCCGGGCCGCCGCGAGCTCGATGGCCAGGGGCAGGCCGTCCAGGCGGCGGCAGATCTCGGCACAGGCCTCCGGATCGTCCTCGACCCGGAAACCGGGCCGGGCGGCGGCCCCCCGGTCCGCGAGCAGCCGCAGCGCCACCGGTTCGGGCAGCGGCTCCACGGGCCGCAGCACCTCGCCCGGCACGCCGAGGGGTTCCCGGCTGGTGGCGAGCACGGTCAGGTGCGGGCAGCGGGCCAGCAGCTCCTCGGCGAGCCGGGCGGCCGCCTCGACGACGTGCTCGCAGTTGTCGAGGACGAGCAGCATGCGACGCCGGCCGCAGTGCTCCGCGAGCCGTTCCACGGGGTCGTCGCGCCGGTCGGCGACGGCAGCCCGCATGCCCTCGGCGCCGGCGCCGTACAGCACGGTCTGCCGGGCGCCCACCGCGGTCAGCACGGCCTCCGGTACGGCGGCGGGGTCGTCGACCGGCGCGAGCTCGGCCAGCCACACCCCGTCCGGCGTGGCGTCCCGGACGGTCTCGGCGGCCTCCTGCGACAGCCGCGTCTTGCCGGCCCCGCCAGGACCGAGCAGGGTGACCAGCCGCGCGGTGGCGAGGTCGCCGCGGATGGCCTCGATGTCGGCTTCCCGGCCGACGAAGGAGGTCAGACGGGCCCGGAGGTTGCCGGGGGCCGGGGATGCCGGGCGGTGTCCGGCCTCCTCCTCCCGGGCGGCACGCGGGGCCGCCGGGCATACCGCCGGGTTCAGTAACTCGGCGTGCAGGGCACGCAGTTCGGGGCCGGGGTCGGCGCCCAGGCGGTCCGCCAGCACCCGCCGTACGTCCTCGTAGGCGGCCAGCGCCTGCGCGGTGCGGCCCGCGTCGCGCAGGGCGCGCAGCCGCAGCGCCTGGAGCGGTTCGTCCAGGGGGTGGGCGTCGCACAGGGCGGTCAGCTCGGGCAGGGACTGTTCGGCGTGCCCGAGGGCGAGGGCGGCGGTGTGGCGGGCGCGCAGCACGTCCAGGCGCCGGGTCTCGCAGCGGGCCGCCTCGGCGGTGCGGTCGGGCAGGTCGGCGAGGGCCGGGCCGCGCCACAGGGCGAGCGCGTCGTCGAGGACGCCGGCCGCCTTGGCGGCATCGCCGTCGGACAGGGCCCGCAGCCCCTCCCCGGCCAGCCGCTCGAAACGGTGCAGGTCGATGTCGTCGGGGGCGGCGGCCAGGCGGTAGCCGCCCTCGGCGGAGCCGACCGCGTCCGCGCCGAGCACCCGGCGCAGCCGTCCGACCAGCGCCTGCAGCGCCCCGGGCGCGTCGGCGGGCGGAGCGCCGCCCCACACCTCCTCGACCAGCAGGCCCACGGGCACGGTCCGCCCGGGCCGCAGCGCGAGCACGGTCAGCAGGGCACGCAGCCGCGCCCCGCCGAGGGGGACGGCGGTGCCGTCGGGGCGGAGCGCCTGGGTGGTGCCGAGGATGCGGTAGCGCACGGGGTCCATTGTCTCTGTTCGGTGGCTCGGGGGGACGGGGACGCGGCTCAGCGGGAGGCTGCGGGGGCGGTGCTCAGCTTCTGCAGCAGGTCCGTCAGCGCGGTGGACGGGAGGTCCGGCACCTCCAGCGTCGCCATGGCACCCGCCTGCGACCACCGGCGTTCCCCGCCGGCGGCCGGTGCTTCCGGCGCGGGTGCGGAGAACCATTTCGGGCACCGCTCCACCGGCCGCAGCCTGCGCTGCCCGGGCACCGGCTGCCAGCAGGAGGATCCGGGCGGGGTCCGGTCGTACGCCTGGATGACGACCTGCACGGCCCGCACCCGTCCGCGCAGCTCGGGCCAGGTGTCGCCGTGCCGTTCGACGCGCAGCAGCCCGGCGTGGCGGCTTCCGTCCCCCGCCGGCACCTCGAGCCGGACCACGGCCGGGCCCGCGATACTGGTGAGCGCGTCGTCCCAGCCGCCGCCGAGCACGTCGTCCGCGTCGTCCAGCAGGACAGGCCAGCGAACCTCCTCCCCTACCGAGAAGGATCTGCCGCAGCACTCCATCTGCCAGTCCTCGTAGAACACGTGCCACAGCCCCATGCCCCCACCCTCTCCGGAACCGGCTGCCCCGCGCGAGACGTTTTTCCCTTTGCCCGGTACGGTCGGGCAGTCCCGCACGTCCCACCCCGCCCCGAGTCCAGGGAGTCCGATGACCACCGCCACCACCCGCCCCAGCGACCGGCGGATCAGTCCCGTCTTCGTCGGCATCCTGGCCGTCACGGCGGTGACCGGATGGGCCACCTGGACCGGCTTCGCCGCCCAGCCCGGGGTGGCCGTGTTCTTCTTCGTGACGGCCGCCTGGATCGTCTCCCTGTGCCTGCACGAGTACGCCCACGCGCGGACCGCCCTGCACAGCGGCGACATCACCGTCGGGGCGAAGGGCTACCTCACGCTCAACCCGCTGAAGTACACACACGCGCTGCTGAGCATCGTGCTGCCGGTGATCTTCGTGATCATGGGCGGGATCGGTCTGCCCGGCGGGGCCGTCTTCATCGAGCGCGGCCGGATCCAGGGGCGGTGGCGGCACAGCCTGATCTCCGCGGCGGGCCCGCTGACGAACGTGCTGTTCGCGGTGGTGTGCACGGCCCCGTTCTGGCTGGACGCGCTGGACGGCGTCCCGGCCGACTTCCGCTTCGCGCTGGCCTTCCTGGCCCTGCTCCAGGTGACGGCGGCGATCCTGAACTTCCTGCCGGTGCCGGGTCTGGACGGCTACGGCGTCATCGAGCCGTGGCTGTCGTACGGCATCCGGCGCCAGGTGGAGCCGTTCGCCCCGTTCGGCCTGCTGTTCGTGTTCGCGCTGCTGTGGGTGCCGTCGGTGAACAGTGCGTTCTTCGACGTGGTGGACTCGGTGCTCAAGGCCCTGAACATCTCCGACTTCGAGACGTACTGCGGAAACGAGCTGTACCGCTTCTGGCAGGGCACGAACGAGTTCTGCTCGGTCAGCGGCTGACGGACCTCCCGGCCCGGCCGCGCTTGATGTAGTACCAGGCCATGTTCGACGACAGCCCGGCCAGCAGCACCCACACGACGCCCAGCCAGCTGCCCCGTACGAAGGACACGACGGCCGCGGCCACGGAGAGGGCGCAGACGATCAGGGCGTAGAGCGCCAGTCGGGGCATTTCAGCTGACTCCTGTCGGGGGACACTGCCGGAACTGCTGGTGTCCACCAGTGTCCCCCATCGCCTCAGACGTCGGTGACGCGGAGCCCGGCGTGGGCCTTGTAGCGGCGGTTGACGGAGATCAGGTTGGCGACCAGCGACTCCACCTGGTGGGCGTTGCGCAGCCGCCCGGCGTAGATGCCGCGCATGCCGGGGATGCGGCCGGCCAGGGCCTGCACGATCTCCACGTCGGCGCGGACCTCGCCGAGCACCATCACGTCGGTGTCGATCTCGTCGATCCCGGGGTCCTGCAGCAGCACCGCCGACAGGTGGTGGAAGGCGGCGGTGACCCGGGAGTCCGGCAGCAGGGCGGCGGCCTGCTCGGCGGCGCTGCCCTCCTCCGGCTTCAGGGCGTAGGCGCCCTTCTTGTCGAAGCCGAGCGGGTTGACGCAGTCGACGACGAGCTTGCCCGCGAGTTCCTCGCGCAGGGACTGAAGGGTCTCGCCGTGCCCCTCCCACGGCACGGCGACGATCACCACGTCGCTGCGGCGCGCGCACTCGGCGTTGTCGGCGCCCTCGATGCCGTGGCCGAGCTCCTCGGCGGCGGCCCGGGCGCGCTCGGCCGCCCGCGAGCCGATGATCACCTTCTGGCCGGCCTTGGCGAGCCGGTAGGCCAGACCCTTGCCCTGCGGCCCGGTCCCGCCGAGCACGCCGACGACGAGCCCGGAGACGTCGGGCAGGTCCCAGGGGTCCTTGGCCGGGGCCTTCTGCGCCTGGTCGGTGGAAGCACTGTCGGTTGAGGTCATGGCCCGACTTTACGTGCGCCCCCGCGGCCCCGGCCGGGCAGGTGCGCTCCGTCGCGGGCACCCCGGTGGTCCTGGTCTCGCCGGCGCGGACGACGGCGCCGTTCCTGCGGGCGTTCGACGGCGGTACGGGTGAGCTGTGCCCGTGCCCGGGTCGGGCGAACGCGCGGTGAACTCCACGTCACGGGTGACCCGTCGGGGCAGGATGCGGCCCATGGATGCGGTACGGGTCGCGTTGCTGCGGGAAGTGCTCGCCGGGACCGAATGGCTCGGCGTCACGCGGCGGTTCGCCGGGGTGCTGCGCAGCTCGGTGGTGTCGCACGGCGGCGGGCTGCTGCTGGTGGGCACCCCGGAGTACGAGCCGTGGCACCTGGCGGCGCACCTGGTGGACGAGGCCGCCTGGTCGGGCACCCCGGAGCTGGCCCCCACCCTGGTACGGCACGACGCGCGCCCCTCGGACCCCGCCCACCTGGCGGTCGGACCCGGGCGGCTGGCGGCGGCGCGGCGGGGAGAGACGCTGCTGGTGGTGGCGCCGCGGGGGCCCGGCGCCGGGCTGCTGGAGCGGGTGTACGACGCCCGGCGGGCCGGGGCGACGGTGCTGGCGCTCGGGGCCGGGGAGGGCGAACTGCCGGCGATGGCCCACGAGACGCTGGCCGTGCCGGACGGCTCCGAACTGGACCTGGACACGGTGCAGCACCTGGTCAGCGCGGCGGCCGGGGAGAACCCGGTACCGGGCTCCCCGAGAGGCCGCCGACGCCTCTGGGACCGCCTGTCCCGCCTGGCGGAATCACTGACGGCACCGCCACCGGCCCGCTGGTAGCCCGAAAACCGTTTGCCCGGGCGTCGTGTCCCCCCGACCATGACCCCTCGTGACCGACGACGCCCCGGCCTCTCCCCCGCCCTCCCGGGTCCGCGCCCTGCTGCCCGATCTCGCGCCCTGGCATGAGTCCGCCGACTTCCGGCGGCTGTGGCTGGCCGGGCTGGTGTCGAACTTCGGCAGCTTCCTCACCTTCGTCGCCCTGCCGGTGCAGCTGAAGGAGCTCACGGGTTCGGCGCTCGCGGTCGGGGCGATCGGAGCGGTCGAGCTGGTTTCGCTCGTGGTGTTCGGCCTCTACGGCGGGGCCCTCGCCGACGCCTGGGACAAACGGAAACTCATTCTCCGGTCGGAGGCCGGTCAGGGCCTGCTGTGCGTGGTGCTGCTGGTCAACGCGCTGCTCCCGGAGCCGGCGGTCTGGCCCCTGTACGCCGTCGCCGCGCTCTCCTCCGCCCTGGTCTGCGTCCAGCGCCCCGCACTGGACTCGCTGCTGCCGAGGATCGTGGCCCATGAGCACCTGCCCGCCGCGGTCTCGCTGAACTCGCTGCGCTGGACGGTCGGCGGGGTCGCCGGCCCCGCCCTGGCCGGGGTGGTCGTGGCGTACGCGGGAGCGGGCTGGGCGTACGGCGCGGACCTGGTCACCTTCGCCGTGTCCGTGGCGGTGACCGTGGGTCTGGCCCCCTCACCGGCCGGGCACGAGGCGGCCAGGCCGTCGCTGAAGGCCGTCGTCGAGGGCGCCCGGTACGCGTGGCACCGCAAGGAGCTCCTCGGGACGTACGTCGTCGACATAGCGGCGATGCTGTTCGCCACGCCGCTGGCGCTCCTGCCCTTCCTGGCCGACGAGCTGGACGCGCCCTGGTCGCTGGGGTTGATGTACGCGGCCGTCCCGGCCGGAGCGCTGCTGGTCAGCTTGACCAGCGGCTGGACCTCGGGGGTGCACCGGCACGGGCGGCTGGTGGTCGCGGGTGCCTCGCTGTGGGGCGCTGCCATGTCCGGGGTCGGGCTGGTGGACAACGTGTGGCTGGTGCTGCTCCTGCTCACCGTCGGCGGCGGGTGCGACATGGTGAGCGGCATCTTCCGGTCGGCGATCTGGAACCAGACCATCCCGGACGAGCTGCGCGGCCGGCTGGCCGGCATCGAGCTGCTCTCCTACTCGACGGGCCCCCAGCTCGGCCAGGTGTGGTCGGGCGGCGTCGCCGCGTGGCGGGGCGTGCGGACGTCCGTGTGGTCGGGCGGGCTGCTGTGCGTGGGCGCGGTGGGGCTGCTGGCGGTGTGCCTGCCGAAGTTGATGACGTACGACGTCCGCACCGACGAGCACGCGCTGCGGCTGCGCGAACAGCGGGCGACCTCGACCGCGCGGGCCGCGTAGGGACCCCGGGTCCCGCGTGTACCGGCGCCGGCCTGGATCGGAGCGCATGATCGGCTGACAGGTTCTTCAAAAGTTCTTCATGGGCTCCGTCCTACGGTCGGCCTGCCCGCCGCGTCGGCGGGTGGGGACGAGCGGGGAGCGGGAGAGCTGATGAGGGCGAATCGCATACTGCTGGCGGCGGCAACGGTCGGGGCCTTCGCGCTGACGGGCTGCGGGGGCGACGACGGCGGTTCGAAGGTGCCGACGGCCGGGAGCGGTGGCGCCGCGTCGCAGCAAGGCGACGCGTCCGGCGAGCAGGGCGGCAAGGACGACGTGACCGCGTACGTGGAGGCCCAGCGCGCCTACGTGAAGTGCCTGCGCCAGAACGGGTTCGACGCGCCCGACCCGGACGCCCGGGGGAACATCGACTTCGGCAGCGGCGACGCCCGGATCGCTCTGAAGAAGGACCCGAAGTTCAGGGCGGCCACGGAGAAGTGCGCCAAGTACCAGGCGGCCGTTCCCGAGAGCCTGGAGAAGGGCAACCAGAACCTCACCCCGAAGCAGATCGAGGTGAAGCGCAAGTACGCCGACTGCATGCAGAAGAACGGGGCCCCGGACTTTCCCGACCCCGGCCCCGACGGTCTCGGCCAGGGGGAATGGGACCAGAGCTCGGCCAGTGCCAAGCGGGCCATCCGCATCTGCGGGCCGATCGTCGGCGTGCCCGAGAACCCGGGACCGGGCAAGGGCTGATCATGACGGAGACGGTGACGCACACCGATGACGAGCCCGGGGCGGCTGCGGTGCCGCCGCGCGGCAGAGGAGGGCGGCGTACGGCGCTGATCGTCTCCGCCGTGGCCGTCGTGGCGGCGGTCGCCGTGCTCGGTGCCCTGGGGCTCGGCGGCGGTCCGGACGAGGGCCCGGCCGCGCCGCCCCGGGCGGGGTCGCTCGTCCCGGTCACCCGTACCACGCTGACCGAACGCACCCAGGTGGACGGCCGGCTGGGATACGGTCCGGAGATACCGCTGCCCGTCAAGGCGACGGGCACCGTGACCTGGCTGCCGGAGCCGGGCACGACGGCCGAGCGCGGGGACACGTTGCTGCGGGTCGACGACCGCCCCGTGGTGCTGTTGTACGGGACGCTGCCCATGTACCGGGACCTGGGACCGGCCGCCGCCGCATCGGGGCAGGCCCAGGAGAGCGGCCGGGCGGACGGTGAGCAGGCCGGGCAGAAGCCGGACGCCACCGGCGACGGCTCCACCGCGTCCGGATCACCGGCGGGAGGCACCGGCGGCGGGCAGGACGGCACCCGGACCGCCGCCCCGAGGGAGCTGAAGGGCATGGACGTCCTGCAGTTCGAGACCAACCTGGCCGCGCTCGGCTACACCGGCTTCACCGTGGACGAGACGTTCACCGCCCGCACCGCCGACGCCGTCAAGCGCTGGCAGAAGGCACTGGGCCTGGCCCAGACCGGCACGGTCGGCGTCGGTGACGTCATCTACTCCGCCGGCCGGATCCGCATCGGCCACTCGGGCGTCCGGCCCGGAGCCGCCGTCGGGGAGAACACGCTCACCTACACCGGATCGGCCAGGAAGGTCGTCGTCGACGCCTCGGCCGGCGACGCCTCCTGGGCGGTGCGCGGCACGGCCGTGCGGGTACGGCTGCCCGACGGCAGGTCCGTCAGCGGGCGGGTGGCGTCGGTGGGGAAGGAGGCGACGGCACCCGAGGGGGGCGAGGGCGGTTCCGGGCAGCAAGCGGCGACCGTGCCGGTGACCGTCACCATCAAGGACCAGAAGTCGCTGGGACGCCTGGAGAGCGGGCCCGTCACCGTCGAGTACGTGGGGCGGAAGGCCGAGGACGTGCTCACGGTGCCCGTCGCCGCGCTGGTCGCGCTCGCCGAGGGCGGCTACGGCCTGGAGACCGCCCGGGGCACGTTCACGGCGGTCAGGACCGGGCTGTTCGCGGACGGGAGAGTGGAAGTGAGCGGCGCCGCCGTCCGAGAGGGCCTGAAGGTGAGGATTCCGGAGTGAGCGGGGATTCCGGAGCGCGGGGCGGGTCCGCCCCGGTCGTGGAGTTCGACGCGGTCTGCAGGACGTATCCGGGAGGCGTGACAGCGGTCCGTGATGTGACCCTGCGGATCGGGCGGGGAGAACTGGTCGGTGTGGTCGGCCCGTCCGGGTCGGGCAAGTCCAGCATGCTCAACCTGATGGGCAGCCTCGACCGGCCCTCCTCGGGCCGTGTCCTGATCGACGGGCACGACGTGGCGACGCTGTCCGACCGCGAGGTGTCGGCGCTGCGGGCCACCCGGATCGGTTTCGTCTTCCAGCAGTTCCATCTGGCGGTCGGTGTTCCCGTACTGGACGCCGTCGCGGACGGCCTGCTGTACGCCGGCGTGCCGCTGCGGCGCCGCCGCGCCGAGGCCGCGGCCGCACTGGACCGGGTGGGACTCGGTCACCGGGTGGGGCATCTCCCGCACCAGCTCTCCGGCGGCGAGCGGCAGCGGGTCGCGGTCGCCCGCGCGGTCATCGGCGAGCCGTCCGTCCTGCTGGCGGACGAACCGACGGGGAACCTCGACTCCGCGTCGGGAGCCGCCGTGCTGGGCCTGCTGCGGGACCTGCACGCTTCCGGCACCACGGTCGTGATCATCACCCATGACCGGGAGATCGCGGCCGGGCTCCCGCGCCGTATCGAGATGCGGGACGGGCGCCTGGTCGGGGACACGGCCCAGACCGCGACGATCGGGGCGCCCCGGTGAGGAACGCCAAGGTCACCGGCGCGTCAGGACTGCGCGCCGCGCGGCTGAGACCCACCGATGTCGTCCGGCTTGGCGGCACCGGGCTGCGGACCCGGCCGCTGCGCGTCTTCCTGTCGGCTCTCGGCATCGCCATCGGCGTCGCCGCGATGATCGCCGTGGTCGGCATCTCGGGCTCCGGGCAGGCGGAGGTGAACCGCCGGCTCGACGCGCTCGGCACCAACCTGCTGCGGGTCGCCCCCGGTGAGTCGCTGACGGGCGAGGAGGCGGAACTGCCGTCCGAGGCCGTCGCGATGATCCGCCGTATCCCGCCGGTCCGGCAGGTCGCCGCCACGGGGGCGACCGACGCCAACGTCTACCGCAACGAGCACATCGCCATCGGGCGCACCGGCTCCCTGAGCGTCCTCGCGGCCGGCGCCGACCTGCTGCCCGCCGTCGGCGGCCAGGTCCGCAGGGGCCGCTGGCTGGACGCCGCGACCGAGCGGTACCCGGCGGTCGTCCTCGGTGCCACGACCGCCCAGCGCCTCGACGTGTACGCGCCAGGGACACGCCTGTGGATCGGTGGCCGCTGGTTCTCCGTGGTCGGTGTGCTCGATCCCGTACCGCTCGCGCCGGAACTCGACAGCGCCGCCCTGGTCGGCTGGCCGGCGGCGCGGACGTACCTCCGCTTCGACGGCCATCCCTCCACGGTGTACGTCCGGGCTGAGGACAGCCAGGTCACGGCGGTCCGTGAGGTGCTGGCCGCCACGGCGTATCCGCAGAAGCCGGGCGAGGTGCGGGTCTCCCGGCCGTCCGACGCGCTCGCGGCCCGTGAGGCCACCGAGTCGGCACTGACCGGGCTGCTGCTCGGCCTGGGGGGAGTCGCGCTGCTCGTCGGAGGCGTGGGCGTCGGCAACACCATGGTCATCTCGGTGCTGGAACGGCGTCCGGAGATCGGTCTGCGCCGGGCGCTCGGGGCCACCCGGGGTCAGATCCGCGGCCAGTTCGTGATGGAGTCGCTGCTGCTGTCGCTCATCGGCGGTCTGGGCGGAACCGTGCTCGGGACCCTGATCACGTCGGGCTACGCCCTCAGCCGCGACTGGCCGACGGTGGTGCCGTTGTGGGCCGGCGCGGCGGGCATCGGCACCACCCTGGCCATCGGGGCGATCGCCGGGCTGTATCCGGCGGTGCGGGCCAGCAGACTGTCCCCGACCGAGGCGCTGACCGGACCATGAGGAACGAGGACAGGGGCGGTCCCGGGCCGGAACCGCCCCTGTGGCTGCCGTGCGTCAGCGGGACGGATCCCGCCGGTGCGGCGCTAGAAACCGCAGTGGACCAGGCTGCCGCCGTCGCTCAGCAGGTCGTCGCGCACCCAGCCGGTCACCCCGGTGGAGTCGTTGCGCAGGTACGTCCAGCTGTGGCCGTCGTTGCCCCAGGTGTAACAGTGGTAGTCCAGCCGGTGGGTGTTGTACGCGACTCCCTTGATGGTGCAGCTGGTGCTGGAGCCGCTGCGCTCGTTGGCGCCGTCGGCCGTGCGGTTCCAGGAGCTGCTGTCCCGGTCCGGGGCGGTGGTGCCGCAGGACGCGTGCGCCGCGGCCGGAGTGGACAGCGTCAGCGGAACGGCCATGGCCACGGCCGCCACCGCGGGAATGAGAGCCGCGATTCCTCGCTTCATACGAATCCCCCTGTGATTGTTTGTCGGCCCGCTGCGTCAGGAGCCGGACGGCGCCGGCGGGAACGCAGCACCCCCTGCATCAATCGGGACACGGGGGGCGTAAGAACAATCGCCGCCGAAATGCGCTGAAGAAATGATTCCGCAGCCGATTGGCGACTTCCGGTCGTCAAGTGGCCAACTCTTTCCCGAGTGACAATGCGCCACTTCCGGTGCGCTGTGGCCGATACGGCCCTCTCGCGGTCACCGGCAATGCTTGGCTGTCATCCGTCACGAAAAGCCCGTACACCCGCAGGAGGAGGCACCTTGAGCGCACGTGTCCCGGCAGCCCGGCCAGGTGGACGGCGATGAGTTTCCGGCTCAGGGTGCTCGGCCTGCTGATGCTGGTGGCGATGGCCGCCACCGCCGCCACCGCCTGGCTGACGCTGCGACAGGCCAATCGCCAGGTCCAGGAGACGGTGACGGCGAGCCGCCAGGAGGTCTCCCGCATCACCGGCGAGCTCCGTGCGTACGGATACGCGCACGGCACGTGGGACGGCCTGTCCCCCACCGTGGCCGGGCTCGCGCGCGACACCGGGCAGCGCATCCGGGTCAGCACGGAGGCCGGTGTCCTGCTCGCCGACTCCGACGCCCTCGCCGGCCGCGCTCCCCGGGCCCTGGGCAACCAGCCCGCTGTCCTGGTCGACCCGCGCCCCGTCCTGCGGATTCCCGCGGGCCAGGTGCGCGGGCTGTCGGTCAAGCAGGCCGTCAAGGCGATCGCCGACTACCGCGCCGCGGCGGCGTACGCGGCGTGCCTCACCCGCGCGGGCGCCCGGGTGACGGCCCGGCCGGACGCCACCGGGGTGCCCCGCGTCGCGTCCGACCGCCGCCCCCCGCAGTGCGCGGGCCTGCGCGGCGCCCCGGGTCCGCCGACCGAGCGGGATCACACGGCCGCCCTGCCGTGCGTGTCCGAGGAGCGGTTCACCGCCTGTCTGCAACGGGTGTTCAACGAGCGGGCCGGCTCCGCCGCCCCGCCGCGCCTGGAGGTCCGCCTCGGCGTCCGCAACGAGTCCCCGCCCGCGCTGGCCGCCGCACCGACGGTGGCCGTCGCGGCCGGGGTCGCCCTCGCGGTCATCCTCGGCGCCCTGCTGCTCAGCCGGGCGGTGCTGCGCCCCGTCCGTGCTCTGACCCTCGCCGCACGGGGACTGGGCGAGGGCGACCTGGGGCGGCGTGTCCCCGTGTCCGGCCGCGACGAGATCGCGCAGCTCGGCGGCGCCTTCAACCGTATGGCCGAGTCGATCCAGGCCGGTGAGGAGCGCCAGCGCCGCCTCATCAGTGACATCGCGCACGAGCTGCGCACGCCGCTGGCCAATCTGCGCGGGTATCTGGAAGCGGTCCGGGACGGGGTCGTGGAAGCGACCCCGGAGCTGCTCGACTCCCTCCACGAGGAGGCACTGCTGCAGCAGAGGATCGTGGACGACCTGCAGGACCTGGCTCTGGCGGAGGCCGGCGCGCTCACCTACCACCGCACCGAGGTGGACCTGCGCGAGCTGCTGGCCACCAGCCGCCAGGCGCACCTCGCGCAGGCCGAGGCGGCGGGCGTCGGGCTCGCGCTGGAGGCACCGCGGCCCGTGTACGTGACCGCCGACCCGGACCGGCTGCGTCAGGTCGTCGGCAACCTGCTGACGAACGCGCTGCGCGCCACGGCGCCCGGCGGCTCGGTGACCCTCGCGCTGGCCGCGGACCGGGAGCCGGCCGTCCTGGAGGTCCGCGACACCGGTACGGGCATACCGCCCGAGGACCTGCCGCACCTCTTCGACCGCTTCTGGCGGGCGGACGCGGCGCGGGGCCGTCAGACGGGCGGCAGCGGACTGGGGCTGTCCATCGCCCGCCAGATCGTCACCGACCACGACGGGACCATCGAGGTGCGCAGCACGCCGGGGGCGGGCACCACGTTCACGGTGACGCTGCCCAGGCTCAGGGCCCCCAGGTCGGCTCAGGAGGGGGACGAGGCGCCGTCCGCCAGGCGGTAACCCCGGCCGTACACGGTCTCCAGGTGGCGCGGCCGCCTCGGGTCCGCCTCCAGCTTGCGGCGGAGGTTCATCACGTGCGCGTCGACGGTCCGCTCCAGCACGTCGCGGTCGAAGCCGAAGACGCGCTCGATGATCTGCGCCCGGGTGAAGACCCGGCCCGGTTCCCGGGCGAGCGTCTCCAGGATGGCGAACTCCTTAGCGGTGAGCGCCACGGGCCGTCCCGCCACCCGTACCTCGAAGCGCGCGGTGTCCACCTCCACGTCGCCGACCCGCAGCACCGCGGGCTCCGCGGCGCCGCCGGACCGCCGGGACCGGCGCAGCAACGCGCGTACCCGTGCGGTCAGTTCGCGGGGGCTGTACGGCTTGGTGAGATAGTCGTCGGCGCCGAGATCCAGACCGAGCAGCATGTCCTCCTCGGTGGTGCGCGCGGTGAGAAGCAGAATCGGAACATCCGATTCGGTCCGAAGAATGCGGCAGACGTCCAGTCCGTCGACCAAAGGCAGCATCACATCGAGAACGATGAGATCCGGTTTCGCGGAACGGGCCCTTTCCAGAGCCGCGCGGCCGTCGGCGACGACCTGGACCGCGTTTCCCTCCCGCTCCAGATAAATACGGATGAGTCGAGACTGTTTTTCGTCATCCTCGGCGACCAGAATCCGAGCGCTCAACGTGTTCCCCCCACAACGGCCCTGCGCATTCCAGAACCGTAATACAGCAGCGGTTCGCGCTCCGCCCGGTCACCGGGGCGGACGCCGGGCCCGGCGAGGCTCCGGCGCCTGTCCCGGTGACCCGCCCCGACGCCCGGGCCGGGATCAGGCCTCGTCGCGGTCGCCGCCCGCCGGGGCGTCGTGCCAGCGGGGGTCGTTCTCCCACTGGAGGTTGCGTTCGCGGGCCGTCTCCATGGCGTGCTGGGCCTCCGTGCGGCTCCTGTACGGGCCGAAACGGTCCTTCGCCGGGCACTCCGGGCCCTCCTCGACCTTCCTGTGCTCCAGGCAGTAGTACCACTCGCCCGGCTTCCCGACCGTCCGCTTCTTGAACAGGGACATGACCGGCTCCTTTCGCCACGGACATGGTCCCCCGTGGCCACTGTCTTAGACTCGCTGGCATGTCTGGCCAGTCGCTGCTCGTACCAGGGGAGCTGTCTCCCACCCGTTCCGTGCCCGGAAACATCCGCCGCCCCGAGTACGTCGGCAAGCCCGCACCGGCGCCGTACACCGGCCCGGAGGTGCAGACCCGGGAGACCGTGGAGGCGATGCGGGTCGCCGGGCGCATCGCGGCGCAGGCCATGGCGGAGGCGGCCCGGCACATCGCGCCGGGCGTGACGACCGACGAGCTGGACCGGGTGGCGCACGAGTTCCTGTGCGACCACGGCGCCTACCCCTCCACGCTCGGCTACCGGGGCTTCCCCAAGTCGCTGTGCACCTCGGTCAACGAGGTGATCTGCCACGGCATCCCGGACTCGACGGTGCTGCGGGACGGCGACATCGTCAACCTGGACGTCACGGCGTACATCGGCGGGGTGCACGGCGACACCAACGCCACGTACCTCGTGGGCGACGTCGACGAGGAGAGCCGGCTGCTGGTGGAGCGGACCCGGGAGGCGCTCAACCGGGCCATCAAGGCGGTCAAGCCGGGCCGGCAGATCAACGTCATCGGCCGGGTCATCGAGTCGTACGCCAAGCGGTTCGGCTACGGGGTCGTCCGGGACTTCACCGGGCACGGCATCAGCACCGCGTTCCACTCGGGGCTGATCATCCCGCACTACGACAGCCCGCACGCGACGACGGTGATGCAGCCCGGGATGACGTTCACCATCGAGCCGATGCTGACGCTGGGCACGCACGAGTACGACATGTGGGACGACGGCTGGACGGTCGTCACCAAGGACCGCAAGCGCACGGCGCAGTTCGAGCACACGCTGGTGGTGACGGACACCGGGGCGGAGATCCTGACCCTGCCGTGAGCCGGCCCGGCCAGGCGGGGTCAGCGCTCCAGGTACACCCGTCCCCCCACCTCGGTCCAGCCGCCCGGCTGCGGTGCCGTGAGGATCTGGGAGCCCGCGCCCTGGGTGATGTTCAGGGCCCGGCCCAGCCGGTCGGTCAGCAGCAGGGCCGCGGCTCCGGTCGCCTCGTCCTCCTCGATGCCGTCGTCCCGGCCGGGGAAGGCCCGGGCCCGGACACGGCCGGCGGGCTCGTCCTCCCAGGCCCAGGCGTAGATCCACTCCCCCGGCGGCGGCACGGGCAGGTCGTCGACCTCGGCGGCGGTGGCGTACTGGCGCAGGGTGCGCGGCGTCACCCACTCCGCGCGGGCCTCGATCCAGCAGAACTCACCGTCCTGCCGGGCCCCCACCACCCCGGCGGGGGTGACGAGTTCGGGCACGTCGAGCAGCCAGGCCGTGCCCACGCAGGGGTGGCCGGCGAAGGGCAGGCGCAGGGTGGGCGTGTAGATGTCGACGACCCCGCGCTCGGGGTCGTCGACGAACACGGTCTCGCTGAAACCGAGTCCGGCCGCGAGGGCCTGCCGCTCCGCGGGGTCGGGCAGCGCGGAGCCGTCGCGCACGACGCCGAGTTCGTTGCCGTATCCGCCGCGGGGGCCGCAGAAGACGCGCAGTACGTCGTAGTCAGTCACGGGGGCATTGAAACATCGCACGGGCGGCCAGGTCGTCCCTGGCCGCCCGTGCGAGGGGCGGCGGCCAGCGGAGATGGGTCGTCGGAGCCAGCCTGGTACGGCGACATCAGTACCCCGGTCCATGACACAGGGCCCTCGCCGGAATGTCCCTGGCGAGGGCCCTGCGGAACAGCCTGACTTACCGCGCGAGATTCTTAATGCGCCAAAAGCCGATCACTGATCGATACTGTCGGCCACACCTGAATGCGCAATTCTCCCGACAGGGAAGCCGACTCAAAGGCGAGCGCGAGGGCGGTCACGCCCTCACTGCTGTTCACTGACAGGCGCACTGCTTCTTCCCGAGAAACATCGAGCACGCAGACACCTTTCCGGAACCATTGGAGATGAATCGATCGCGCAGGAATGTCGTAGGTCAGACAGACCTCGTCATCCACCCCCGCTGCAAGGCGGAGAGACCTCGTTGATTCCACTCCATCGGTTGCCTCGGACTCGACACCGAAGGCCTCCAAGACCTCGGCGTCGTCTGGAACGAGGAACTGCTGACCGGCCATCACGGACCTCCGCGAGGAATGATCGTGGTAAGGCGGAGGCCACTGTCGGTGACCTGCCATGTCGACTCTACCTGCAGGAATCACTCCGGCCCGGCGAGCAACCCGTCCCGGATCTGGAAGGTTCCGAACTCGTCGGTGTATTCCTTCATGACATTGTCCGTGCGGGACACCTGATCATCGAAGAAATCCATCATGATCTTACGACCGCCAGGGGTGTCATGAATTCCGATCCGCTTCAGCTGAGCCAGGTTCTGGGCGGATCGTGGAGCATTGTGACTGCCTTTCTTCACCCTGCCGAAGAAGTAGTCCCACTTCCCAGGATCCACAATGGCCTCGGGGCAGGGGCCGGAGTTGTGGACCAGAAGCGGCGTTGCGTCGGCCAGCACGTAGTACGTGTGCTCGCCAGGCGGGCGTCACCTGCATTTTTGCTGATCAGCGAATTCAGGCTGGTCCGCGGGAGTGCGTGGAAGTGCCGTGTTGTGCGCCCGTGTTGCCGTCGGCGTTGCCGTCAGACGGCTACGCGCGTGAGGTCGGTGGAGTGGGCTTTGGCCGGTGTCCTACCTGGGTTGGGGTCGGGCACGGCCAGGGGGCCGTACGCTGGCCCGGCAACTCGGGCAGGTCGTGATCCTGCCCGGAATTTGAACGAGTGGCCCCCTGGCCGTGCCCGACGCGGGCCCCGGCCCGGGGAGGTGGGTAAAGCCCACGGAGCCGACCGACCCACCTCCGGGCCTTCGCCCCGGCCAACTCCGCGCCGTCGCCTCGCCGTCGGCCTGGCGCTCTCCGTGCGGGCGCGTCCGGCTTCCTCCGCGCTTCCAGTCGTCCGCTGTGCTGTCTCTGCGCGGCCTGGCCGCTGGCCGGCCCGCGGTGGCGGAGCCGAGAGCGGGCCGGGTGGGCGGCCGTGCCGCGCGCGACCCGCGTCAGCGGGTCGCCTTGAAGACGTAGAGAAAGTTTGGACGCATCCCGCTTTGGTGGTACGCCGTGGCCGTCGGCTGGGGTGTGGTCGGGTGCTCGGGCTGGCAGATGCGGCGCAGGTGGCCGTCCGGGTGATCGTTGTTCGGCTGATCCCGGGCGGTGTGGTGGGGGTACCGTCTGAGTGTTGCCGCAGAACGGAGTTCGCCGTGTCGCAGAGCATCGAGGAGCACACCGGCGCTCGGATCGCTCGTATCCGGAAGCAGCGCGGTCTGACGCAGCAGGGGCTGGCGATGCGGGCGCATGTGTCGAAGTCGCTGTTGTCGAAAGTGGAATGCGGGCAGAAGCCCGCCTCCCCGGCTCTTGTCGCTGCCTGTGCCCGCGCGCTGGGTGTTTCCACGTCCGAGCTGCTGGGGCAGCCGTACGCCGAGGAATTGCGCCGGGACCGGATGGACGCGCTGATCCAGCCGATCCGTGAGGGTCTGGAGAACTGGGATATCGCTCTCGACTGGGAGACGGTTCCCCGTCCGGCTGCCTTGATCCGGGCTGACGTGCAGCGCGCCCTGGTGCAGCGCCGTCAGGCGCAGTACACCGACATGGTGCGCGACCTGCCGGCATTGATCGAGGAGTCGGTGCATGCCGTGCACACCAGTATCGGGGAAGAGCAGCGGCTGGCCTACGAGTGTCTGGCGGGGACGTTCCGGTGTGTGTTCACCGTGGCGTGGACCGTCTGGCGTGGACCGCCCCGCGGGCCGACGATCCGGGTCTGGCCGCGATGCACGCCTACCTGCGCGCGCAGACCACGATGTCGTCCGGCCGTTATGACGTGGGCATCCGGGTGATCGACCGGGCCCTGCGCGACCTCGCCGGACAGGATGCGCGCCGCCCGGCAGGCGTTGAGGCGGTGCGGGGCGTGATGCAGTTGCGGGCTGCGGTGATCGCGGGCCGGATGAAGGACCGGGACCACGCGGACGCGCGCCTGGCCGAAGCCCGGGCCCTCGCCCGGGTCACGGGTGAACTGCCAGACTTCGGCGTCACCTGGGGGCCGACGAATGTCGGTGTGCACGCGGTGGCCATCGCCGCCGAGATGGACGACTTCGGGCGGGCGATCGAACTCGCCGAGGATGTACGCATTCCGCGCGGCTGGACCCGGTCCCGGGCCGGGCACCACTGGATGGACCTCGGCCGCGCCCATGCCTGGTCAGGCCACCCGGAGCAGGCTCTGGACTGCCTGCACCAGGCCCGGCGTATCGCCCCGCAGCAGACCCGCTACCACCCGACCGTGCGAGAGACGGTGCTCGCTCTGAGGCGGCAGGAGCGGACGCGGAGCAATTCCCTGGCGCAATACGCGGAGTGGGTCGGGATATAGCAGATCCCGAGCGAGGGCGATTGCACTTCTTGGTGCAACCGCCGTGCATCACCGGTCGGCAGGCTGACGTCTCGTCAAGGACCCCCGCGACCGGGCGAACGGTCCGGGGGCATGGCCAACGCTGACAAGGAGCGTCGACGTGCCGCACTGTATCGTCCGCATCTTCGAGCCGCTGCTGCGGCTGCTGTTGCCCGCGCCGGGCCGCCATCGCAGCCCCGATCAGCCATCCGCCGACCTCCGTGTGGAGGCGCCGACCGCGTGTCCGTCCCGAGCATCGGCTTCCCCGGTACTGCAAGGTGAGGAGATCGGGCTGGTTGGCCCGTACCTGGTCGCGCACGAGCGCCGAGAACAGCAACGCCGACGGGCACGGCGACGCGTGGTGCGGCTGGCCGTGCACGGCATCGACATCGACGCCCGGCTGGGCGGCGGAGTGGAGGTACGGGCATGGTGAGCCCGGCGGGTCAACTGCGCCTCCTGCCCTGGGCCGGTCCGGAGGGCAAGCCGTGCTATCTCGCGGGCGAGGGAACCGGATACCTGTCCCGGCTCGCGGACAACATGGAGTCCGCCCAGATCGGTCTGGCCGGTGAACTCATCCAGGAAGCAAGACGTGTTCTAGATGGTCGTCAGTGGACGCAAGGTGAACTGCACCTGCTGACGGTCCAGTTGACCGAGGCGCTGGCCAATATGCACCGGATCGCGGTGAGCCGGGGCGAGCGCCTGCCCTCACCGGCTTACGAAGACCTCGACGCCATCGACGACGAGGACGACGAACTGGACGCCTCGCAACCGACCGAGCGCGTTCAACCTGTCCGCCGCCACGCGTTTCCCTTCCGGCCGGGCAGCTGTCGCGTCCCGGCCGGAGCGGAGCACGCCCCATGAGTCCCCGGAGGCTACGGCCACTCCGGGGATTTGCAATGCCTCAGGGGCGCATCTCAGCCGTTGTCGCGCGCCTGACCGTCGTGTTCCAGCCGTTCGACGCGCTCTTCCAGTTCTTCGATCCGTTCCAGGGCGCGTTCGAGCCGGTGAGTCAGATCCGCGAGCCCAGCTTCCGCCGGGAACTCCCTCTGAGGCGCATCGGGTGACTCGTTCGCCGGTTGCACCGGAACGGGCACCTCGGTGCCGAATTCGCCGCCCACGATGATGTACGCGGTCTGCTGGCGCGCGCCGTTTCTTTGGTGGATCTTCTTGACCCGGCCTTCTAGGGCGAGGAAGGTCAGGGCCTGGTCTGCGGCTTCGGCGTCGCCGCCGATCATGGCGGTCGCTTCGTCCACGGTGACCGTGGCGCCCTTGGGCAGTGAGCCGTCTCGGATCTTCCGAACGAGGCGGCCGTGGATGAGCTGGGTGGCGAAGCCGTGGTCGTCCCAGTCGCGTACGTAGACCTCGTCGCCGGGCAGCTCGCCGGGGTAACGCAGGAGGGAGTTGCTGGCCAGCAGGGCGATGGCGTTGGTGACCACGTTGAGCGGTACCGCGTAGTGCTCGGCCAGGACCTCGCGGGCGGGGAGTCTGGCTCCGGGCGCCAGGGTGCCGGTGTAGATCTGCTGCTGGAGGTCGCCCGACCGGCAACCCCCTCGGACTCGCGCTCCTGGCCGTGGTCGGTCTCGGCGTGCTCGGGCTGCTGGGCTGGGCCGGGTACCGTTTCGCCCGCTGGTACCGGGCTGATGCCGAGACCCGGATCAGCCTGCGGCAGGCGCGGCGGCTGCGGTGGGGCTGGAAGCGGCTCGCCCCGATGCTCGGCCTGGCGGTCAAGGACGCCACCCCGACCGTGCTCCAGCAGTACGGGCCGCAGGAACAACCGACCAAGCCGCGCGTGCTGGTGCCACGCCTGCGCACCCGCGCCGACGCCTTCGGCGTCACCGTCACCGCCGATGCCCTGCCGCAGGTCGGGCTCGGCGCCTGGCAGGACGCCAGCGAGGGCCTGTGCGACGCCTGGGGAATGCGCCGCATCCGCATCAGCCAGCCCAAGCCCGGAGTGATCGTCGCGCGAGGCTTCAGACGCGAGCCGCTGGAGGCGGTGATCCGCTCACCACTCCTCGGCCCGGACGGCTCCCCGGGGTGCCGACCGGGGCAGTTCGTCTCCACCGATGATGCGCTGCTCGGATGGGACGAGGACGGCATCCCTGTCATGCTCAACCTCGCCTACTCCGCCCATGCCCTGGTCGCCGGCCTCACCCGCTCCGGCAAGTCGATCACCGTCAACACCCTGCTCGCCTACGCCTCCCTCATGCGGGACGTGCGTCTGATCGTGATCGACCCCAACCTCGGTGCCGTCGCGCCCTGGTGGCGTACCGCCTACAAAGTCTCCGACGCCATCCACCCCGACGAGCCGACCGAGATCCTGCGCTGGGTGCGCGAGGAGATGCAGCGCCGGGAAAGGCTGTTCTGGTCCGGCCGTACCGACCGCATCACCGAGTTCAGCCCCGAGCTGCCGCTTCTGTTGGTGGTGATCGACGAGGTGGCGAACTACACCCGGCACCCGGACCGCAAGGCCCGCGAACGCTTCGAGGCCGAGCTGCTGGCCATCGCCAGCCAGGGCGCCAAGTTCGGTATCCGGCTGTGGCTGCTCACCCAGAAGCCCTCCGCCGACGTGCTCACCACCGCCGTACGCACCAACCTGTCCGCCCGGATCTGCCACCGCGTCGACACCGTCGAGGACTTCCTCCACCTCTTCCCCGACGGCCGGGACCTGGACATCACCGCCGCCGACCGCACCATGCCCCAAGGCGTCTCCATCGCCTCCGTCGGCGACATGCGCACCCCCGTCCGGCTGCGCTCGGTCTACCTGCCCACCGAAGCCTGCTGGCAGATCAACGACCTCATGTGCGCCGGAGGGCTCAAGATCCGCGAGCTGCCCGACAGCGTCGACCTGGGCAAGGCCGCGTGAACCGCTTCGGCCAACCGCCCAAGCGAGCCAGCCCCGCCCCGGACCGAGTCCGAAATGCAGTGATCCCCGGCAAGGGCGTGTAGTCGCCAAACCCTCGCCCTTGCCGGGGCCCTCCCTCCCATCCATCCACGGCACACGCGTGTACCGCAGCGCAGAGAGGTCCCGCCAGCATGCCACCGCACGACCCCACCACCACAATCCCCCACCCCGTACCGGCCACGGCAGCGCTGCCCACGTTCACCGGGTACCGCGACCTGCTCGGGCTGGTGCGACAGCTGTCCTCCCTCGGCGGGTGCGCCCAGCCGATCCGGCTCGAAGGCCAGCGCACCGAGATCGACGCCTTCACCGGCGAGATCCTGCGCGAACTGAAGTCCAGCAACCTGCCCGCCGGACACCTCCTGGTCCGCTGCGGCAACCGCCGCACCACCCGCTGCCCCTCCTGCGCCGAGCTCTACCGCCAGGACACCTACCACCTCATCGCCGCCGGCCTGCGCGGCGGCAAGAACATCCCCGAACAGGTCGCCACCCACCCCCGCGTCTTCGCCACCCTCACCGCACCCTCGTACGGCCGGGTCCACGGACGACGCGTGGGCGGCTCCGCCCGCTGCCGCTGCGGACGCACCCACGCCAAGGGCGACCCGCTCCTCGGCACCCCGCTCGCCCCCGAGCGGTACGACTACACCGGCGCCGTTCTGTGGAACGCCCACGCCCCGGCCCTGTGGGCCCGCTTCATGCTCCACCTGCGCCGCACCATCGCCGCCGTTGCCGGTGTCCCCCAGCGCCTGCTCTCCAAGGTCGTCCGGATCTCGTACGCCAAGGTCGCGGAGTACCAGCAGCGCGGGCTGATCCACTTCCACGGCGTGATCCGCCTCGACGGCCCCGCAGGCCCCTACGCCCCACCACCCGTTTGGGCCACACCCGAACTCCTGGCCGACGCCATCCGGATCGCAGCCACCCGCGCCCACATCGACGGGCCGGAGATCAACGGCCACGCCCGCTACTTCGCCTTCGGCAAGCAGATCGACACCAGGATCATCCGGTCCTCCGCCTTTCAGGCCGGGACCACGATCACCGAGGGCAAGGTCGCCGGGTACGTCGCCAAGTACGCCACCAAAGGCACCGAAGCCGCGACCGGCACCCTTGACCACCGGCTGAAGAGGATCACCGATCTCTGGTTCGAGTCCGTGCCCGAGCACGCAGCACGCATGATCCGCACTGCCTGGGCCCTCGGTGCCCGCGAGGACCTCAAGCACCTGAACCTGCGCAAGTGGGCCCACATGCTCGGCTTCCGCGGCCACTTCTCCACCAAGACCCGCGCCTACTCCACCACCCTCAGCGCGCTCCGCGCCGCCCGAGCCGCCTGGCACCGCCGCCACACTCCTCCGCCCTCACCGACAACCCTCGTCATCGCCCACTGGGCCTACGACGGCACCGGCCTCACCCCCGACCTCGAACGCCTCGCCGCCCTCATCCACGGCGCCCCGGCGCGCGAACAGGCGGTGACAGCCGATGCGTGACGACGAACTCCTCACCGTCCCCGAGACCATGGCCCGCCTCAAGATCGGCCGCTCCGCCCTCTACGACCTCCTGCGCACCCGCCGCCTCGCCTCGCTGACCATCGGCCGCGCCCGCCGCATTCCCGCCCACGCCCTCGCTGACTACGTCCAGCGCCATCTGGAAGAGGCCGCCCGATGACCGCCCCCAAGAGCAAGAAGGCCCGCGCCAACGGCGAAGGCACCATCTACCAGCGAAAAGACGGCCGCTGGGAAGCCGCCGGCTACGTCCTCGCCGCCGACGGACCCGCAAACGCGTCCGTGTCTACGGCACCACCCGCAGAGAGGCTGCCGACAAACTCGCCGAGAAGATCGCCGACAGCAACCGCGGCCTCCCTGTCGCCACCGCAGACAGCACCCTCGGCGACTACCTCACCCATTGGCTCGGCAGCGTCGCCGTCCACCGGCTTCGGGAGAACACCCACACCCGCTACGCCGCTTGCGTCCGCCTCCACCTCACCCCCGGTCTCGGCACCAAGAAGATCGCCCGCCTCACCGTCAAGGACGTCCGCACTTTCCTCGACCGCCTCCGCACCACCTGCCAGTGCTGCACCCAGGGACTCGACACCGAACGGAAGCAGTGCTGCGCCGTCGGCGAGTGCTGCCAAAAGCAGCTGTCCGCTTCGACCGTGACCTACGTGCACTCGGTGCTCAAGTCGGCACTGGAACACGCCGTCCGCGAAGACGAGCTGCCCCGCAACGTCGCCCGCAACGTCAAGACCACCACGCACCAGCCCAGGCGCTTCCGTCCGCTCACCGCGACCGAGGCCCGCCAGTTCCTCGACGCGGCCCGCGCCGACCGGCTCCACGCCCTGTACGAACTCGCCCTGCGCACCGGACTCCGCAAAGGCGAACTCCTCGGCCTCCACTGGGAAGACCTCGACCTCACCACCGGAACAGCCAGCATCCGCCGCTCGCTCCAACGCACCCGAAACGGCGGCCTCACACATCTGCCCACCAAGACCCGGGCGTCCGAGCGCCGTATCGCGCTCCCGACCGAATGCATCCACTCCCTCAAGAAGCACCAGGAACGGCAGGACAAGGAGCGCGAGACCGCAGGGCCGGACTGGAGAGACAACGGCCTCGTCTTCACCACACCCGCAGGACGGCCTCTCGATCCGGCCAACGTCACCCACCGCTTCCGCAGCCTCCTCGGACGGGCCGGACTCCGTCGCATCCGCTTCCACGACCTTCGGCACTCGACTGCGACCCTACTCCTGGAACAGGGGGTCGACCTCGTCGTGATCAAGGAACTCCTCGGCCACGCCCACATCGGCGTCACCGCCGGCGTCTACGCCCACGTTCGACTCCGCCTCCAACGCCAAGCCATCGACACTCTGGGCAGCATGTTGGCCGAGGGCGAGGACTCCGAAGAGCCGCCGCCCTCGGCAGGCATCGTCCGCTGACGTTGCCGTCAGCGTTGCCGTCAAACGACCACGGGGGGTCCCCCGGCCTCCGAGCCGGGGGACCCACCCATTCCTCTGCCAACGCGACTTGTTCGAATCTGGCTACTGCAGGAGCATCCGCATTCGCCGCGCGATATCAGCCGCCTTCAGTCGAACCTGGTCATCGTTCAGCAGGTCAGGCATACCGATACCAGCTGAGTCGTAGTCGTGCGCGACATAGAAGAGATCTGTTGCCGCCTCATACTGCTCGGCTGTCGGATACGGGCCGCCATACCCCTTGTACAGGGGAAGGCAGACAAGGGAGAACTCTGCCGGAGAGATTCGCCCTTCGGATACAGCCTCCGCAAGCACCAAGAAGGGTTCCAACGTCGCCATTTACAGCTTCCCTTGCATGGTCAGGTACCAGAACTGGTCTGAAGTCACATCCGATTTCCAGGCTCCCAGCATCTCGCCCGACTCAATGTCCACCGAGACGTGACGACCGGTATTGAGGTCCACATAGTGCCGGGCAGGGGTCCCGCGATACGTTCCCGCGATCTGAACGTTCCCTGGATCCTTAACGAAGCCTTCCAAGGCGTTCACGAATGCCTGCTTGCTCGCCTTGCTCTCCTTCGCAGTGATCCCAAAGTCGGCAGCATGTTTGAAATGATGAGGCACCCTGTTCGAATCGACCCACACGGATCCGCACCCCGGACCTGAGTTATGAACCAGGACCGGCGTCGATCCCGCCAGCACATAGTACGTGTGGACACCCTTGACCGTGAGGTTGTACGTGCGGACGTGGTCCGTGTACTGGCGGGTGGCCGTAACCTCGGCCGTGCGCCCCTCGTCGGTGCGCAGGGTCATGCCCGGCTTCAGATCGCCGGCCGGGACCCAGTCGTGTTCGGAGACGGACCAGAAGGGGTGCTCGTAGGTCGCGGTGAGGTGTTCCTCGCCGTATTCCGTGGCGATCGTCAGCTCGGTGAAGTGCTTGTCCGATTCGGTGACGATGGTCGCGGTGACATCGCGTGCACTGGTCTTTCCGGTCTCCGGGTCGGTGGCGAGGACCTTGTCACCGAGCTTGACGTCCTCGATGTTCTTGGTCGTGCCGTCGGCCATCAGGACGTCGGTGCCAGCGAGGAAGCACTTGCAGCCGCTGGCCCCCTCCAGGAGGTCGTCGACCTTCTTGGTCGCCCCGTGAGGAACGAACTTCAACAGCTTGAGGACCTTGGCGATGGGCAGATCCGTCGAGGCCCAGCCGCAGTGGGAGTTGAGCCCTGGGTCCTTCTTGCATGCCTTCCATTCGTCGATGTCCGGCAGAACGAACGCCTTAGCGAGGTCCCAGAAGCTGATCGGATCGGCGACGGGCCCGTCGTGCGGCATCGCCGCCTCCGCGGCCCGGTCCGCGCCCGTGCCGTAGCCGGTGATACCGGAGGTAGAGCAGCCCGGGTAGCCGCACCGGTAGTCGGCGGCAGGAGAGCCGTTGCCGTTGTTTCCGTTGCCGTTCTTGCTGGGCTTGTCGTAGTAGCCCTTGCTGCTCGAGGCGATGCCGTCTCCGTCATCCTTCCACTTGCAGCCCGGGGTGGGTGTGGGGACGCACGGACCGGAGACGGGGTACCACTTAAGCCCGTCCGGGTCAGTGAAAGTCACCGGGCTGTTGTTGGCGTAGGCGTACCCGTTGATCTGCTGCGGATCATTGGGGTCCATGACGGGGTCGATGGAGATGAACCGCCCGATCGAGGCGTCGTACTCGCGCGCCCCAAGATGGACCAGACCCGTCGTCTTGGTGTCGTCGGTGCCGCCGACGAAGCCCTTGGTGCCGGTCCAGGTGCCGGACACCGTGCCGCGGGTGCCGCCGAAGGGCAGCGTGCGACGCTGGGACAGGGACAGGTCGGCTGTCTTGACCGAGAGCTGGCCGGTGCCGACGTGGTCGGCGACGGTGATGGTGATCGAGCCGTCGTCGGACTGGACGGCCTGGTTGCCGCTGCCGAGGCCGATGTAGCGGGTGGCCTTGGCCGTGGTGGTGCCCCTGGCCAGCACGATTTCGGTGTTCCCGACGTACAGGGTGGTCTCGTTCGGGCCCCGGGCGATCAGCCGGTTGCCGTCGGTGTCGTAGACGTACTCGGTGACCTCGTCGGGCTTGCCTTCGACGGGCTGGGTGACCTTGACGACGTGGCCCTCGGCGTCCCACACCAGCTTTTGGGTGGTGCCGCCGATCACGCGGTCGGTGGTGTTGCCGGTCTTGTCGTACAGGAAGCTGGTCTTCGCGGTGCCGGACGGGCCCGCCTCGCTCACCTCGGTGAGCGTGTGCGGCTGGGGGCCGCCGGCCGGTGGGTGAACGTAGGAGCGAGTGGTATCGCCGCCTGCACGGTGCAGCGTCTCACTCTTGCGGTTGCCCGTCTTGTCGTAGGTGTAGGAGTGCCAGTACGGCGCCACGCCACCCACCGCGCTCTGGGCGGGTGTGGCCGAGCAGGCGGCGTCGCCCTCGGTCCATGCCTCCGTCGTGCGGCGCAGGTAGTCGTAGGTGAAGCACTGGGTGTCGGTACCAGCGCGGGAGACGTCTGCGGTGGACAGGACGTTGCCCACCTGGTCGTAGCCGTAGGTGGTGGCCCGGTCGACGCCCGCGATGTCCTGACGGTCGACTCGGGAGGTGGCCAGGCGCTGGGTGCCCCACTGGTAGGTGTTCGTGACCCAGGCCTTCTTCGCGCCCGTTGCGGTGGAGCCGTAGGCGTACTGGAGCGGCTTGCCGGTGTTGGAGTAGGTGGTGCCGGCTTGGAAGCCGTCACCGAGGACCGACACCGGGCGCAGGGCGGAATCGTAGGTGTAGCTGTATGAACCGCCGGGCAGGGCGCCCGCCGCCGAGTACGACACACCCGCGACCAGGCCGGAGGGGTTGTAGCTGGTGCCCGCCTGGTAGGTGCCGGCCAGACCACCCTCGCTGGTGGGGATCGTCACCGCCGTGCGCACGGCCCGGTACAGCGAGTCGTACATGGTGACCTTGCTGACGTACTGCGCGGTGCCCACATACCGGGTCGAGGAGACCAGGTGACCCCTCGCGCCGGCGATCGTGTCGTAGGTCCACGAGGCGCGCAGCGGGCCGGTGGCGCTGGTGTCGCGCAGCTCGGTCTGTCGACCGAGCTGGTCGTAGACCCGATACAGGACCCGGTTCTCGGAGTCTTTGGTGGTGATGACCCGGCCTCGGTCGTCGTAGGTGCTGAAGCTCTCGCCCCGGTCGGGGTCGGTGGACTTGGTCGGGTTGCCGAGCAGGTCGTACTCGTAGGACCAGTCGTTGCCCGCCGGGTCGGTGACCTGAGCCAACTTGCCCGACGGCGTGTACCTGTACTTGGTCGCGTCATACGTCGCCGTCGCGCTGCGCGCATGGTGCTGACGCAGCTCGACGACCCGTCCCCGGGCGTCGGTCAGCGACGTGGTCGCGGTACCGCCCACGGGCGGGATCACCGTCATACGGTCGCCGTTGTACGACGTCGCGGTGGTGCCGAGATCGGCACCACCGTCGCCGTTGCCCGCGACCTGCTTGGTCGTGACCTCGCGGTTGAGTCCGTCGTAGGTGTGCCAGGTCTGCGTCTCCACGCTCAGCGCGTCGATCGGCTTGAACAGTTCCCGGTTCGGCGCGCCGCTCGAGTAGTAGGGGGCGTACTCCTTCGCGACCAGGCCCCGTTCGTCGTAGAACTTGTCCGTGATCAGGCGTCCGCCGTCAGGGCCGATGTCCTGGGTCTGGCGGGCGCGCAGAAGGCCGTCGTACAGGGCGTACGAGGCGACCTGGCCACCGGTGTTGTTCAGGGTGAGCGTGCGGACCGCGACCGGCTTGCCCTCGTCGATGAAGTAGTCGAACTCGAAGGACGGCGTCTGACCAGTGAGGCGGTCGGCGAGCCAGATCTTGTAGGCGCGGCCCAGCGCGTCGTAGGCGAAGTTCGTGGTCTTGCCGTTGGTGTCCTTCTGCTGGGTGGGCAGGCCGCGCAGTACGTCCATCGTGGTGGTGGTCGTCTGCGCGGTCGTCGAGTCTCCCGCCTTGGCCGGCGGCGTCGTCGTCGTAACCGTCGTCGGGAAGCCCGTACTCGGGCTGTATGCGGTGGTCGTGGTCAGACCGTCGCTCCGCGCGGTGCGCACTGGTGCGGTCGCCTCGGTGGCCGTGACGTTCGCCGTGATGTCTGTGGTCGTGAGCGGGCGGCCGTATACGTCAAACGTGGCGCCGGCCTCAAGGTAGGTGCCTGTGGTGCCGTCGTGCTTGGTCAGCTTGGCCGTCGCGGTTTCGTCACCTTTGGTCGGCGCCACCCCGTAAGCGAGACCGTCATAGGCGCTGCGCACATCAGAGACGACTTGCTTGGTGCGGTCCGGGATGGTGGCACACGACACCGACACCGTCTCCACTCGGGAGGGCAGAGTGAGGATGTTGGCGGTGGTGTTTGTGGCGTAGGTGGTGCGTGTGCACACGTTGTCAGTGCTGGTGGACGTATCGCCCTGGTCGTCGACCTTCGTGACCCGACCCGCGAGCGTGTCGTACGTCGTGTCGATGTAGGTGGTGCGCCACTGGGTGCCCGCCCCGTCATCCAGCGATGTCCAGGTCCGCGACTCGTCGGTGCCGATGAAGTTGGCGGTCACCGTGCCCCACGAGCGGGTCTTCTTCGCGGTCTCGTGGTGCCAGGGACGTTCGACGGTCTTTTCGAGCACCTTGCCGCCGGGGCCCGAGTACTTGGCCGTCTTGAACACGAAACCGGCTGCCGACTCGTGGTCGACGATGGGGTCGCCCTCACCGGTGTCGAGGGTGACGCTGACGGACTTGCTGCCGCCGTCCTTGTTCAGCCGGTCGCCGTCCATGCCGCGCAGGAAGTAGCTGTCCGTCTGCGTCTTCAGGTACGCGGCACCGCCCTGGCCGCCGGTCTTGACCCGGACGTGACCGTATCCGCGCCACTGCGACCAGGTCTTGCTCTTTTCCTTGGTCAGACCGTCATCGTCGTCGTAGTGCCACGCGGCACCGCCCAGGTACTCGTACGCGGTCACCGCGTCCGGCGCACCGCCCGTGCGGTCCGTCGCGGTCACCGACGTGACGACGTACTTGTTGAACCAGTGCCGCTCCGGAGCCTCGGTGTCCGAGCCACCCAGCATCTGCGGGAAACAGCGGGTCGTGTTGGTCTCGGGGGTCGGCAGCGCGGCCGCGTCGCAGGATGGGGCCGAATAATTGACGTCGATCTGCCCGCCGTGCTCGTCGTCGATGGTTGACAGACGTGCCTTGATGAACGGGGCGTAGCCGTCACCGGTCTGGTCGAGGCGGTTGGCGAGCTGGGTATAGGACAGCGTCGTCTTCGGCAGCGTGACGGGCGTGGTGCCACTGTGGCCGGTGCGCTGGATGGATTCCAGCAGGAGCTGGTAGTCGACGTCCGCCTGCCCCCAGCGGTGCGTCAGCGCCCAGGAGTCGACCTTGCTGAAGGACCCGGCGTTGAGGACGTAGCTGGTGATGCCGGTCAGCCGCTTGCGGGTCCAGAAGGTAGGGGCGAGCCGGCCCTTGTCGCAGTCGGTGCCCGCCTCGCAGTTCATGTCCCACGGCGTGTCGTACCAGTGGTACGAGTCCGTGGAGATCGACGAACAGGTGGTGTTCGCGTCGGGTATGCACCGCTCGGAGCTGGTGAACTCCACCTTGGCCAGCGGCGTGTCGTAGAAGGCGCGCAGACCGTACTCAGCCCGTTTCAGATAGCCGCCCCGCACGTACGGGGTGTCGTCGGCCGCCTGGAGGTTACGGCCGTAGGAGTTGTTCTCCTTACCGTAGTAGTACGTCATGCGATTGCCGTGCGCGTCGATGACGGCGTCCAGGTTCCACCGCCACGTCTGCTGGCACCAGGAGTCCGCGAAAGTTGCCTTGTTGCACGGTTCGCCTGCGTCGTCGCCGAAGACGGGCACGGTCCACGACGAGTTGGTCTCGTCCTTGCCCTCCGCCCATCCGGAGGGGCGGTTGTAACCGAAGTAGTAGCGCGCGCCGTCGGGGGTGGTCACCCGCCAGTACTCACCGTCGTCGTCGCCGTTGGCCAGCGCCGTGTTGCGCAGCCGCTTGACGAGCGTGCCGTCGTCCTGCTTGAGCCGGAACTCGTCGGTCGCCCCGGTGGGGACAAGTTCGCCGCCCTTGCCGTTGAACGTGATATAGGCGTTGTCGTATCCCCAGCACAGGTCACCGGGCTTGTTGATGCCGTCTGCGGCCTTCTGCCCGTCGTCGGCGCACGGCTTGTAACGGCGCTCGATGAAACCGGGCGACAAATCGAAGCCGTCCCCGACCCAAGAGGACTGGTTGTTGGTGTTGCCGGTCCGGCCGTCGATCGACCCGGAGGAGTACGACAGGGCCAGCTCCGGAGCCAGCTTGCCGGGCACCTCGGGCACCGGGATGTTGTAGGACCAGCCGAAGTCACCGGTGTTGAGGTCGGTGCTCCAAGTGGCCGACGGCGACAGCGGGGTCGCCTTGTAGTCACCGGTCTTGCCAGCCTCGCCGGAGGTCGCCGCCAGCAGGGTCGGCGAGCTGCTCGCCACTGACACACGGCGGGCGGTGAGGGTCTTCGCCTCGGTGTTGTTGTCTGTGGGCAGCGGCGTGACGGTGCGGCAAACCTTCTTCTCAGGCGTGGTCAGCGCACAGGCCGGCAGCTCGACCAGAGTCAGACGGGAGGCGTAGTTGCCGCCGAACGCCTCGGCGAAGGCGGAGTAGTCGACGGTTGCGCCGACAGTCCCGGAGGACGACTTGTCCTTGGCACCCAGTGTGAACAGGAGTCCATCGACGCCCGCCTTGCGCGCCGCCGCACGGCTGAGGACCTTCGCCTCGATCGTGCCGCCGGTCGCTGACCGCACCTTCTCGGCTGGGGTGCTCAGCCGTATCGGGAGCCCCCGAGCCTTCACAGCGGAACTGGCCTTGGCGGCCGGTTCCTTCAGCGTGACGACGGCGGAACCCGCCTGGGGCCAGTCGGCCTTTGGCGCCTCCTGCGGGGTGCGCGGGCCCTTCTGGAGCTTCCGCGGCTTCACCTTGACGCCCGAACTGCCCGCGACCGGCTTGTCCGGCTCGGACACCTCGGGGCGTCCCTTGCCCACCGCTTCGGCGGCCGGCGCGAACGCCGTCGCTTGGAGCAGCGTGGCGACCATCACCGCCGATGTCCCCAGGGCCACTCTGCGCCGCAGGGGGGCCAGGCGCCAGGAGCGCGCTCTGCCATACATAAGTGAACTCGTTTCTTCCATCAGGGGAAATCAGGGGTGCCCGGGGCACGATCGCCCCGGGCCCCCTGTGTCAGCAGACCCCGGTCAGTCGCCGGGGACCTTCGTCGGCACGTCGAACCACGTGCTCGACAGCTTGGTGACCTGGGCGTCCGTGAGCGCGCCCTGGAAGGCCCACGCGTCGTCCACCAGGCCGGGGAAGTACGCACCCGCGGCCGTGCCGGTGCGGGTGCGGCCGATCTGCAGCGACGTGGCCTTGAACACGAGGGCGTTCTCCGCCCACGGCACCAGATCCTCGCAGCCAGCGGCGTCCGCCTCGCCGTTGCCGTCGTCGTCCTTGCAGAAGACCTCTTGGAGGTTGCCGTTGACGTACAGACGGGCCTCCTTGTCGAAGCCGTCGTAGACCACGGCGATGTGGTTCCACAGTCGTGCGTCGGAGAACAGACCGTTGTCCGCCTTCGCCACGGCGGGCGCCACGGCGGGGTCGTCGGTGTCAGTCAGCGACAACTGCCAGCGGCCAGGATTCTTCTCCGGGTCGACGGGGTCGGGCACGAACTGCACGTTGAGCGCGTTACGGTTTGCTCCCTCCGCGCTCAGCACGGTCACCGGCCCACTGGGCATCGACGATGTCATCGCCCACGCGGTCAGCGTGAAGCTGCCCGTGGTGTCGACTGGGACCCGGGCGGCCGACGCGTACCCGGTGGTGCCGTTCAGCTCCATCGAACCGGAGTCGATCCACGCCGAAGCCGACTTCACAGCACCGCCCTTCAGGGTCAGCGAGTTGCCCGTACGCGCCGCGTCCGGAGTGGTGACCGGGCCGGTTCCGGCTGTCTCCTCAAACATCCAACGGCTCTTGACCAGCGGACGCTGCTTGAACAACTGGGATACCTCGGCAGCCGACACCGGACGGTCGAAGAACCGCACGTCATCGATCTGCCCGGGGAAGAACGCGCTCTGGGCGCCGCTGTAGGAGCCTGCGCCGATCTGCACGGAACCGCCCGCGTACCAGCTCGCGGCGATGTTCGTGGAGCCCGCCAGGGTGCCGTTCACGTACAGCAGCAGTTTGTCCGCTACCGTGTCCTGGACACCGACCAGATGCACCCACTCGCCTCCCCTGGCGGTGACGCCGTCGACCTGCATGGCACGGACGGCCGTGGCAGCGGTGCTGTCGGCCGTGTACTGGTTGAACACCCAGCGGTCGTAGGAGCTGGAGTAGTAGAGCTCGAAGCCAGGGCGGTAGGTGCCCGTCTGCGTGGCAATCACCGCGGCGTGGTCCGGCTTGGCCGCGGGCAGCTTCGCCCACGCCGACACCGCGAAGCCGGCCTGGTTGTTCAGCAGCGGCCGGTTGGTGATGGCGTAGTCGTCCTGGCCGTCGAAGGTCACGCCCTTGCCGGCCACGCCTTCGCCGCCGGTGACCGGGCCGTTCTTGTAGACGGCGTCGAGCACCTCCGGTCGCCCGATCAGCTCGGTCACGGCGGGTTGGTCGTCCATGGTGAACACCATGCGCGCGGGGCGCCCGGCGTTCAGTGAGTTCTTGCCGTACAGGCGCGACACCTCGGTCTGTGACAGCGGCTTCTCGAAGATTTGCAGCTCGTCGATGTCACCGGGAAAGAAGGAGCCCGGCGCACCGTTGTAGGAGCCCGCGCCGATCTGCAGGCCCCGGCGCGCGTCCCACGGTGTGGAGTAGGTGGTCGTGCCGACCAGGACGCCGTCGACGTACAGCTTCATTTCGTCGCTGCCGGAGCTGTAGGAGCCCACCAAGTGCGTCCACTTGCCGACGGTGGCCCCGCCAGCGGTCGGCGCCATGGCCCGGACGATGCCAGCGGTGGAGGTGTCGGCCGTGTACTGGTTGAACACCCAGCGGTCGTAGTACTTCGAGTAATACAGCTCGAAGCCGGGGGAGTGGTTGCCGGGCTGCGCCGCGATGACCGCCGCGTTGTCCGGCGCCTTCGACAGCCGTGCCCATACCGACACGGAGAACGAACCGTCCGTTGCCACGGTGGGGATGTCGGTACGGGCGTAGTCGTCCACGCCATCGAAGGCGACGGCCGTGCCCTTCGCGCCCGCCGTGCCCGGAACCGGGTTGCCGTACAGCGTCGCGGGCCGCTCCTGCGCACTGGCCGTGGCGGTGGTCGCGTCGGCCGCCTCGTCCATCTGGAACATCGCGCGCTCCGGCTGTCCGGCCTTCACCCGGAACTGATAGGTGCGGATCTCACTGCCGTTACCGGCCGAGTCGAACGCCTTGGCAGTCAGGAAGTGCAGGCCGGGCCGGGACGGCAGCATCCTGGCCAGCTGCGCCGCGCCGCTGGTGGTCGTCAGCGTGTGCTGCGAGCTTGGGTCGCCGTCGATGCCGAACCAGTACTTTGTCACGTCGCTCTCGGGAGAATCGATCGTGAACGAGCCGTACTTGCCGACGCCGTCGTACCAGGGGTCCTCGGGGTTCTCCGGGTCGGAGGCCGGGTAGTCCGTGGAACCGATCGCGGGCGCCTTGGGGACGCTGGTGTCGTAGATGAAGTAGCAGCCCGTTGCGGAGCCCGCGTGAGACCACGGGGAGTACTGGGCGCCGTCGTACGACCGGACGTACCAGCTGATCGTCTTGTTCGGCGAGATCGACGTCGGCAGGGTGATCGAGAAGTCGGAACCGGACTTCTTGTACCCCGTGCGGGCAGGCTTCCAGCGGGCGGTCCAGCCCTTGCCGTCACCGGTGTCCCACGCCGCCTGGAACTCGACCGCGATGTTGTCGCCGTCCGGGTCGGTGATGTTGTTCGCGTAGATCTTGCCCAACGTGCGCACACGGGCCGAGGTGGTCTTGCAGGTGCCGCCGTACTCCATGGTGAGCTGAGACATCTTCGGCTGCGGCGGCGGCCGGTTGTACTGCACCCGCAGGTACGCCTTGTCCGAGAACCGCTTCCAGGCGTACGCGTCGGACTCGTTGTCCGCCCGCAGGCCGAAGGTCATGGTGGACTTCTTGGCGTCGGCGGCCGCCTGCACCGCGGACTTAACGTTGAACTCCGCGTCGGCAGCGGAGCAGCCCGAAAAGCCGTACGCGAAGGACTTCGAGCCCAGCTTCGAGTTCCAGAAGCCGCTGGCGTTCTGCGAGTTCCAGGTGGTGGACGTCGAGATGTCGTCGGTGCTCCACAGCTCGACCGTACGGGCCGAGCAGGAAGCGGCCCAGGTCTCGCGGACCACAAACTCGGCGGACAGGATCGTCCGGCCCGCGAACGCCGAGACCGGGATGCGGTAGAAGAGCCGCTTGGTGTCGTACGGCTGGCAGTAGTACCAGCCGCAGTAGCCCATGCCCGCGTCCGACTCGCCGTTGAACTTCCACTGCGGTGAGGACGCCCAGTACTTAGACGCCATCGTCCACGCGGAGGCGCGCGGCGAGTACCACTGAGGGTCGATGAACACCGGGTACGCGGTGTTCTCTCCGTTCAAGACGTTCTGATCCGGGGTGAGCACCAGCTCGTCAGTGCCAGCCGGGAGGTCCACCCGGACCGGGGCGAGCTTGCCGGACTCACCGGCGCCGGGCTCAGCGGCCGGACCTGCGGCCTCGGTGCGCGCCGTCGTGCCCGACGCGGTCTTCTGGGCCGCGCTCAACGACTTGCCGGGGCTTGAGTCCCACATCACCGGCTCCGGAGCCTCGAACACCGTGCCGTTCGTGGCGCCGTCGACAGCGCGCAGCCCGCCCTGGGCGTTTTCCTTGACCTTCAGGCCGTCAGATCCAAGCTTCAGGCGGAGCTCGTTAAGCTTCGGGTTCTTCGCGGCCTCGGCCGACTTGACCACGAGCAGCTGCGTGAAGCCGTCCTCCTGCGCGGTCATACGCAGATCCACACCGGGAAGGACGTCCGGGTAAGTCGCCATGGCCCCCGACAGTTGCGGCTCGGGCAGCGCAGTCGGCCACGACAGACTCATCGTCCGCCCGGCACGCTCCATCCGCACCAGGGGATCCTCCGACCCACCACCGGAGAACCTCAAGCCCACGGTGGCCGCCTTGGGCACCACCGTTCCGTCATCGGCGGGAGCCAGATCGGTGTCGAGGCGCTTCCAGGAGCCGTTGGCGCGCGTCCATACCGGCCGCAGATACTCGCGGGCTTCGAAGTCCCCTTCCGGCGTGGCGAACACCTCGGTGGTCTCTCCGCGACGGGCCAGCACCTCCACCGGCTCGCCGGACTTGCTCGCCTGCGCGAGCGCCTCCGCCTCGGTCGCCGCGGCGGCGGGGCCGTCAACGGCGTTGGGGTCCTGATCACCCGTCACCTGTTGCTGGGCCACGGCCAAGCTGCTCCCCGGCATCAGACCGACAGCTAGTGTCACTCCGAGCAGTGTGCCGAGTGCTCTGCTACGGCCCGGCAAGCGGGCCCGTCTACGTATCATCACTCACTCACTCACAACGTATTCACACTTGTTGCGATCACGTAATGCGGTGGGTGATCGTCAAGTCAACTCAAAGTCACAGCATCGTAAGATCAAGATTTGGCAACGCGCCGCGAATACGGGGGTTTTGAGTGGATGCAGGGGGCTCCGCAAGTGAGCATGGCTCGGCAGAGCGTTGGCTCAACCCCTCGTTTCAAGCAGTTCAAGGGGGACCAAGGCAGAACCCAGATGCTGCACATGTCCCGGCGCACCCGTCGCATCGCGACCTGCGACCCCGGCTATGTGCCACCGGATCCGCAGTCTGTCGTCACCGTCTCCGGCGCGGAGAACGGCAGGAGGGCGCCGTTGTGCCCGCGAACTTCGAGCCGGGCATCAGCGTGAGCCGGAACACGACCGGCCCATGCGTATTGGCATTCACGGCGACTGTCAGATGCGGCTTCACAGGGTCACCGAACACGTCCTCGCGGACCATGATCGGCAAGACCGTGCTGTCCAGCGCAACCACCTGTCCAGTCCGGTGGATCACCACATGGACGTTGCACCACCCGGGCGGAACCACCCCGTCCAGACCCTCCAGAGAGTGCTGCCGAGCACGTCACCCTGACCATTCGTCGCTGCCCGGTCCGGTAGCCCGGGACCGATCTGTCGTGCCGAATGTCTCGACGCACTGATGGCTCAGGCGCGCCTTCGTGTGCTTGGAGCCTTCGCCGCCCCCATGGGTGTCCTCAAAGCGCATGCCTGCGGTACGCGTCACGAGCAGGGCGACGGGCTGACAGTTCCCGCAGGGACAGCACGCTTTTCCGGACCAAGAGATCGCCCTTGCCTGTACCTGCCGCGCGGCCGAGGCGGCGTCAGGGTTCGCCCGTCTTCGCCGGTCACCGGCGGAACCGGCTTCACGCGTGGTCGCGCAAGAAGACAGGGATCTCGTCGCGGGTCGGGTAGTTCGGCAGAGGGGCCGGCTTGTTCTGGAGGAACGCGGTGATGACGGCGACGGCCCGGTCGTTGTTGTCGTCGAGGCCGTTCCACATGTGGTGTCCGACTCCGGGCAGGTACTGCGTGCGCTGGATGGCGGGGTCATGGGCGAGCACGGCGGTCGCCCACTGACGGACCTGGGAGGAGCACTCGGCGATCATCAGCATGGCGGGGGTCCTGGAGCGCCTCAGCTGCGGGGCGATGGAGGGTGAGTCCTTGACCGTCTGCTGGATGCGCAGGCTGGCGGCGGCGCTGAAGGAGAAGTTCCGCGCGGTGTCCTCGGTGGGGATGCGGTGCGCGTCGCGCGCGCAGTAGGCGGATGCGGTGTCGCTGCCGAGGTCTGCGGCGGTGAAGGCGTTGTCGCCCTCGGCCTGTCCGATCAGTCCGGTGTCGGGCGGGAGGAGTCCGAGTCGCATCAGGCCGAATGCCACGGCGTACCGCGGGATGTGCGTCGATCGGGGTCCGGTCGGGGCCGGCGCGAGGCCCCGTGCGGAGGCCCGGCCCTTGTGCCCGGTGATGTGCGCGGTGGGGCCGTCCATGGGCCCGGGCTCGGCGATGATCGCCCGGTGCAGGCGTGTGACGACGCCGGGGTCGGCCAGGGCTCGGGTCAGCACGACTCCGCCTCCGGAGAATCCGAGGACGTCGACCTTGCCCTTGTCCAGGCGGTCGACGAAGGCTGCTAGGTCACGGACCGACCTGGAGATCGTGTACTGGTCCATGGGGAGCAGGTCACTTCGTCCGCCGCCGGCCTGTTCGTAGGCGTAGACGTCGTAGCCCTGGCGTGCCAGGAGTTGCAGGAAGCGGTGGTCTTGCACGGAGATACCCCGAACGGGCCCCCCGTGGAGGTACACGAACGGGACGGGATGCCGGGGGCCGGAGTTTGCGGGCGGGTGGTGGTACACCGCGACCCGGCTGCCTGTGGACAGGTTCCAGTGCTGCGTGGACACGAACGGCAGCGGGGGCGGGTACTGCCGGGCCGTGGGCACGGTCGGGACGCAGACCGTCGCGGTCAACGCCGCCGCGATGACCACCGGCAGGAACGGCACGATACGCGTCCAGGTGCGGTGCCGGCCCCGCCAGAGCGCGAAGACGGTCCCGGTCCCGAGGGTCGTCACCCACGCGGCGAGCCCCGAACCCGCCCCGTCCGTGAGGGCGATCAGTGCGAGAAAGACGACGACCAGCGTCGTGACGGCGGCCAGGGCCAGCAGTAAGCGTCCGGTGGAGCGGACGAGACGTAAGACGGGCGTGGGCACGGCGGACCTCCGACAGTTTCAGAACGGTGTTTCAAAACGACGTTATCAGAGGGGTAGGCTGCTGGACGTGGGTAGGCCGAGAACAAACGACGAGGCCGTCAGAGAGCGGCTGGTGGAGTGCGCGACCGAGATGCTCGCCACCCGTCCGCACCAGTCGGTGACGGTCCGCGCCGTGGCGGCTGCCGCCGAGGCGTCGGCGACGGCGGTGTACTCCTTGTTCGGCGGCAAGGACGGGCTGATCGGTGCGGTGCGCGACAGAGCCGTCGCCGGACTGTTCCAGGAACTGTCGGCGGTGCGGACCTCCGAGGACCCACTCGCCGACCTCTACGCGCTGGCCGTCGCCTACCGTCGCTGGGGGCGCGGGCACAGTCACCTGTACACGGTGCTGTTCGGCGGTGTGCAATCCTTCGACCCGTCGGGCGAGGTCGGTGCCAGTGACCCGGTCCGTCCGCTCCTCGCGGCGATCGATCGGGCCCTGACGGCGTCCGTCCTCGCCGGCGACGCGACGTCGATCGCCCTGTCGATCTGGGCAACGCTGCACGGCCTCGTGACCCTTGAACTGGCCGGGGCCCTCGACGCCACCACGGCCGAGGCGGCATTCCGCTCGTCGATCCACGCCACGCTGCGCGGATGGGCGACCGCGGAGGTGTTCCGCGGTCTTCGCGGAGCCGATCTTGCTCGGTGACCCGGTGAGGAACGGTAGGTCGAGGTCAACCATTGCGCCGGGCCCTCACCCCTCGGCCAGCCGGCGGAAGGGACCCGCCGCCGGCGAAGGAACGCATCCGCGCCCTGCGCAGCGGCGGCCCGGTGCGGGCCGCAGGTGGAGGTGCGCGGGGCCGTCGTCGGCCTGCCGCAGCAGCCTCCCGCCTCCGCCGCGTCGGGCGGTCAGCGACGCGTCGCGAGGCTCCGGGCGGGGGGCCTCCCGGGCGGACCCGCTTCACATCCGGCAGCTTTTGACCTTCCCTTGACCATTCCATGAAGTCGATTTTTAGACACTTAGGCAATCCTTATGTGCGTTAGGCGAGCCTTACCTACCTAGGTGAGGCTCGTCGCACGTACGTTTTCCGGCCACTCACTGGAGCCCCCATGCGACCCGCCAGACTCACTGTCGCCACCGCCGCCGCCACCGCGGCCGCGCTGGCCGCCGTCACCGGCTGCACCGAGAAGGGCAGCACCAAGGACGGCGACCACGTGGTCCGCGTGACGGCCACGGACGACAAGTGCGAGGTGTCGAAGAAGGAGTTCCCGGCCGGGCACATCGAACTGGCCGTCGAGAACAAGGGCTCCAAGGTCACCGAGGTCTACATCCTCTTCCCCGACGACCGCGTGGTCACCGAGCGGGAGAACATAGGCCCCGGCACCAAGCAGCGCGTCACCGCCGAGGTGAAGGCCGGCGACTACCAGATCGCCTGCAAGCCCGGCATGAAGGGCAAGGGCATCCGCCAGGCCGTCAAGGCCACCGGCGGCAAGGCCGTCCAGCGCGACCCGCGCCTGGACAAGGCCGTCGCCGCGTACCGCGCCTACGTGCAGCAGCAGGCCGACGAGACGCTGCCGCTCGCCAAGACCTTCGCCAAGGCCGTCAAGGACGGCGACCTGGAGGCCGCGAAGAAGGCGTACGCCCCTTCCCGTATCGGCTGGGAGCGCACCGAGCCGGTCGCCGAGTCCTTCGGCGACATCGACCCGAAGGTCGACGTCCGCCAGGACGGCCTGGAGGACGGCCAGGACCCGGCCACCGACTGGACCGGCTGGCACCGGCTGGAGAAGGCCCTGTGGCAGGACAAGAAGATCGGCGACCGTGAGAAGCAGCTCGCCGACCAGCTGATCACCGACCTGAAGGACTGGCAGGAGCGGGTCGGCAAGGCCGAGATCACCCCGACCTCCATGGCCAACGGCGCCAAGGAACTCCTCGACGAGGTCGCCACCGGCAAGGTCACCGGCGAGGAGGAGCGCTACTCGCACACCGACCTGGTCGACTTCAAGGCCAACGTGGAGGGCGCCGAGAAGTCCTACGAGCTGCTCAAGCCGGTCGCCAAGGAGAACGACCCGGCGCTGGCGAGCGACCTCGACAAGCAGTTCGCGGCGCTGAACACGCTGCTCGACAAGTACCGCGCGGACAAGTCGTCGTACGAGTTCGTCTCGTACGACAAGGTCGGCAAGGCCCAGCAGAAGGAGCTGTCGGACGCGGTCAACGCGCTCGCGGAGCCGCTGTCGAAGCTCGCCGCCGCCGTCGTCAAGTAGGGGATCCGACATGACGGACACGGACGCGACCACGGGCGCGGACGCCACGGACACCACGGGCGAGGGCGCGGGCGGCGGGGAGAAGGCGCCCTCCCGCCGTGCGCTGCTCGGCTGGGGCGGGGCGGGACTCGCGCTCGGCGCCGCCGCGGCCGGCGGTGCGGTGGCGGTGGCCCGCACCGGGGACGAGTCCCGGCCGGCCGGGGCCGCGGCGGGCGGGGCGGTGGAGTTCCACGGCGTGCACCAGGCGGGCATCGCCACACCGGTGCAGGACCGGCTGCACTTCGCCGCGTTCGACGTGACGACCGAGGACCGGGCCGCCTTCGTCCAGCTGCTGAAGGACTGGACCGAGGCGGCGCGCCGGATGACCGCGGGCAAGCCGGTCGGCGAGGGCGCCTACGGCGGTCTGCCCGAGGCGCCGCCGGACGACACCGGCGAGGCCCTGGGCCTGAAGCCCTCCCGGCTGACGCTGACCATCGGCTTCGGGCCGTCGCTGTTCGCGAAGTTCGGGCTCCAGGACCGGCGGCCGGAGGCGCTCGTCGACCTGCCGAAGTTCGCCGGGGACAACCTCGACAAGAACCGCAGCAACGGCGACCTGTGCGTCCAGGCCTGCGCGGACGACCCGCAGGTCGCGGTGCACGCCATCCGCAACCTGGCCCGCATCGGCATGGGCAGGGTCGTCATCCGCTGGTCGCAGCTCGGCTTCGGCAAGACCTCCTCGACGACGCCCGAGGAGCAGACTCCGCGCAACCTGATGGGCTTCAAGGACGGCACCCGCAACATCGCGGGCACCGAGACCGACCGCCTGAAGAAGTTCGTGTGGGTGGGCGAGAAGGAGGGCCCGGACTGGATGGTCGGCGGCTCCTACCTGGTGGCCCGGCGCATCCGCATGCACATCGAGACCTGGGACCGCACCTCGCTGCAGGAGCAGGAGGACGTCTTCGGCCGCGACAAGGGCGAGGGCGCCCCGGTCGGCAAGGCCAAGGAGCGCGACGAGCCGTTCCTGAAGGCGATGAAGCCCGACGCGCACGTGCGGCTCGCGCACCCCGACTCCAACGACGGGGCGACGATCCTGCGCCGCGGCTACTCCTTCACCGACGGCACCGACGGCCTGGGCCGCCTGGACGCCGGCCTGTTCTTCCTGGCCTACCAGCGCGACCCGCGCACCGGGTTCATCCGCATCCAGCGCAACCTGGCCACGGACGCGCTCAACGAGTACATCCAGCACGTGGGTTCGGCCGTCTTCGCGATCCCCCCCGGCGTCCGCGACCAGGCCGACTGGTGGGGCCGGACGTTGTTCTCCGAGGAGGCCTAGCCCCATGTTCTCCAACTACCTGATCGGTCTGCGCGAGGGCCTGGAGGCCTCCCTCGTCGTCTGCATCCTCATCGCCTACCTGGTGAAGACGGAGCGCAGGGACGCGCTGCGGCCGGTGTGGACCGGCATCGGCATCGCGGTCGCCCTGTCGCTGGGGTTCGGCTGCGTACTGGAGTTCGGGTCCCAGGAGCTGACGTTCGAGGCGCAGGAGGCGCTCGGCGGTTCGCTGTCGATCATCGCGGTGGGCCTGGTGACGTGGATGGTGTTCTGGATGCGGCGCACCGCCCGGCACCTGAAGTCCGAACTGCACGGCAGGCTCGACGCGGCTCTGGCGATGGGCACGGGAGCGCTGGTCGCCACCGCCTTCCTCGCGGTGGGCCGGGAGGGCCTGGAGACCGCGCTGTTCGTGTGGACGTCGGTGCGCGCGGCCGGGGACGGCAGCCCGGCCCCGGTGATCGGCGCGGGCCTGGGCCTGCTCACGGCCGTCTTCCTGGGCTGGCTGTTCTACCGGGGCGCGCTGCGCATCAACCTGGCGAAGTTCTTCACGTGGACCGGCGGCATGCTCGTCGTGGTGGCCGCGGGTGTGCTGGCGTACGGCTTCCACGACCTGCAGGAGGCCGACTTCCTGCCGGGCCTGAACGACAAGGCCTTCGACATCAGCGACACCATCGAACCGGCCAGCTGGTACGGCACCCTGCTCAAGGGCGTCTTCAACTTCCAGCCCGACCCGACGGTCCTCCAGGTCACGGTGTGGCTGCTGTACCTCATCCCGACGCTCGCGCTCTTCCTCGCCCCGGCGCGCTTCGGCCGGCGCCGGCCGGCGGAGCAGCCGGTGGGCGACAAGGCCTGACGATCCGTCAGGAGGCAGTGCCGGTACGCACCTCGGCCGGTCCACCACCCCCCGCCCACCCGCGGCAGGCACGCGGTAGGGTTCGCCTCCGGGAAGGGGAAGGTGACGGAACCCGATGAGCAGGGAGCACGGCCCTCGAGGGGCCCGCAGACGTGACCGCGGCGTCCTCATAGCGGCCTCGGTGATCGCTTTGTCGTTGACGGCGAGCGGGTGCGTGGTGGTCCACGGCGAGCGGGAGGTGCTCCCGGCCACCACGCGCGCGGAGGCCGCGACGGCGCTCCAGCGCTTCACGACCGCGTACAACAAGGCCGACCAGGCGTACGACCCTGCCCTCTACGCCGACGAGACCGCCGGCGCCCTCGCCGCCATCGACGGGGCACGGCTGAGGGCCGGGCGGAAGAACAACCCGGGCGGCAACCCGAACCACACCCCGCTGAAGCTGACGGACGCGAAGTTCACCATCCCCAAGAAGGCCGGCTGGCCGCGCTGGTTCGTCGCCGACGCGGCCGGCAACAAGGGCGGTACGGCCCGCTGGCTGCTGGTGTTCGTCCGCAACGGCCTGGGCGAGCCGTGGAAGGTGACGTACCTGACGCTGGTGGTGCCGGGGACCGTACCTCAGTTCAAGAAGGACAAGGACGGCTGGGCCGAGGCCGTCCCCGTGAACGCGACCGGCCTGGCCGTCCCGCCCGGCCGGCTGAGCCAGGAGTACGCGACGTACCTCAAGAGCGGCGGCGGCACCTTCGCGGACGGCCCGCACACCAGCGAGTGGCGCAAGGACCGCGCCAAGGCCGCCAAACGGCCGGGCCTGGTCACCCAGTACGTCGACGAGCCGCTGACGAGCGGCGCGTACGCACCGCTGGCGCTGCGGACGGCGGACGGCGGGGCGCTGGTGTTCTTCGCCACGCACCACTACGAGAAGCAGACCGCCTACCCGGGCACCTCGGTCCCCGAGCCCACCGACGCCGTGCTCGCCCTGACGAAGGGCGAGATCAAGCAGTCGCTGCTGATGGAGCTCACGTCCAACGAGGTCGCCCTGGACCCGGCGAAGGGCAAGGGGAAGGTGTCGGTCCTGGGCCGGATCCAGGGCCTGACCACGGCGCAGGGCAGTTGACGGGCGCGGTCCGCGGCGCGGTGCGGCCGGCGTGCGTTCAGTGGTGCAGGGGCCAGGCCGTGCCCGCGTGGCCGGGCTCCTCGCCGGCGTACCGGGCGCAGGAGTCGGTGAGGACCTCCAGCAGGGTCAGCGGGTCCGGCAGCGGATGCTCGAGGCCGCGCACCCAGTGCACGCTCTGGTCCTCGCCGGGCAGCCGCGCAGGCGGTACGAGCACGTAGGAGCCCCGGCAGTGCCAGCGCAGGCCGGGGTGTTCGTCCATGGTCTCCGGGTGGCAGTCCAGCTCGCAGGGCCACCACTCGTCCTCGTCCTCGGGGGTGCCGCGGGTGAGGGTGAAGAACAGCATGCGGCCGTCGTCGCTCTCGGCGACCGGCCCGACCTCGACGCCCGCGGCCAGCAGCCGCTCCAAAGCCTCGCGACCGGCATCCAGGGGCACGTCGAGGACGTCGTGCACCATGCCGGTCGCGGTGATGAAGTTGGCCTGCGGCTGGTGGCGGGCCCAACGCTCGATCTGGGCGCGGTCGGTGGTGGACTGCGTCTGCCAGGCGAAGGAGACCGGGTGCCGGGCGGGGGTGGGACAGCCGACCCGGTCGCAGGAGCACCGGAAGCCGGCCGGATGCGCGGCGGGCGCGAGGGGCAGCCCCGCGGCGGCGGCGGCGAGCAGCAGGGCCTCCCGGCCGCCGTCGTCGGCGGCGGTCTCCTTCGGGCGGCGTCCGCGCAGCCACTGGGAGAGTTTGCCCCGCAGGCCGGTCCGGCCGCCGAACGTCGCGCTCATCTATCCCCTCGCCTCGCTGTCGTGCGGAACAGCATGCCTTATCGTCCCATCTTCCCTCGCGCCGGGGGGCCAGTGCCCACAACCCGGGTAGCTCGGGGCGAGACGGGCCGCCCTGGGGCGAGACGGTCCCGGCCGGACGAGACGGTCACGGGCGGGCGGGGGTCCCGGTCGGGCGGGACGTACGCCGGCGGGACGAGGCGGCCCAGGCGCCGCGGGACCAGGCGGCCCAGGCCCGGCGGGACGAGAAGCCGCAGGCGCCGCGGGACCAGGCGGCCCAGGCTCGGCGGGACGAGGAGCCACAGGCTCGGCGGGACGCGTGCCGCGGGACGGGATCGGGTGTCATTGCGCGCCGTGCGCCGATGTGGCGCCCTACCGTGGTCGGCATGGTCACAAGGATCGCGCTGACGGGCCTGGCCTCCGCGGCGTCCGTGGTCTCGCTGACCCTCACGGGACCCGGCGGCGGCGTCCAGGCCCCGCTGGAGTGGGGCAGGGCCCCGCTGACGGTGGCGGCACTCCCCCGTGTCACGTACGTCGCCCACCGCGGCGGCGCCCGGGAGGTCCCCGAGAACAGCATGTCCGGGCTGATGGCCGCTTACCGGCGCGGTACGGCACAGGTGCTGGACTTCGACACGCGGGTCCTGCGCGACGGCACCCCGGTCGTCTTCCACGACCCGACCCTGAACCGGACCACCTACCTGGGTGGTGAGGTGAGCGGGCTGGACATCCGGGAGTGGCAGGGGGTGCGGCTGCGGCCGAGGGCGTCGCTGCCGGGGAGCTGGCGGTCGGAGCGGCCTCCGACGGTGGCGGAGGTGCTGGACCGGTTCGGCGGGCGGATCGTGCTGATGCTGGAGGCGAAGGACCCGCGCGGCCTGGGCCGGCTGGCCGCGCTGATCCGGGCCCGGGGCCTGACGCGGTCGGTCTTCGTGAACTCCAACAACCCCGAAGTGGCCCGCCGCGCGCACGCCCTGGGCCTGCTGTCCCAGCTGTGGCGCTCGGCGGACCAGCTGCGCACGGACCGGCCCGAGCGGTGGCGGTCGTACGTCGATCTGCTGGACGTCGACATCAGGGCGCGGGACGCGGACCTGCGGCGGGCGGTGCGCTCGGGCATCGCGCGGGTGTGGGCGCACACGGTGGTCACGCCCGCGCAGCGCGACCGCGCCCTCGCGCTGGGCTGCGACGGCGTCATCACGGACGCGCCCGGGCGGCTGGCCCGGCATCCGGTGCGGGCGGTCCGGGTCAGCGGGGGGCCAGCCCGTTGAGGGCGTAGTCGACGAGGGTGTCGGTGTACTCGTGGCTGATCGGGCCCGTGTACTGCAGCCAGCGCTGGGCCAGCGGCGAGACGAACAGCTCCAGGGCGATGCGCGGGTCGATGTCGGCCCGGATCTGTCCGGCCTCCTGCGCGGCGCGCAGCCGGTCGACGTAGAGCTGGAGCGAGGGCCCCAGCAGCCGGGCCATGAACTCCCGCCCCAGCGGCTCGTTGACCACGCCCTCGGCGGCCAGCGCCCGAGCCGGGGCCTCGTACCTCGGGTCGCGCAGTTCGTCGACGGTGGCACGCAGCACGGCCTTGAGGTCGGCGGCGACGTCGCCGGTGTCCGGGATGGCGTACGGCGCCTGCCCCGCCTCCCCCTCCGCCGCCTCCTCGGCGGCCTGCAGGCTGAGGTCGAGGAACGCCTCCATCAGGACCTCCGCCTTGGAGGGCCACCACCGGTAGATCGTCTGTTTGCCGACACCGGCGCGGGCGGCGATGCCCTCGACGGTGGTCTTCGGGTAGCCGACCTCCACGACGAGGGCGAGGGCGGCGTCGTAGATGGCCCGCCGGGACCGCTCGCTGCGGCGGGCGGCGTCGGGGGCGGGCCTGCCGGAGGCGGACCGGGGGGACTTCTGTGCGGCCATGGCCCGAAGGTATCAGGTTGACAAGACGGGCCGTCTCGCCGGAGAGTGAGGCAGCATGGAGCGAGACGAACCGTCTCGTATTCGACGAGAGCGAGGAGATCAGTGATGGCCCGCAACGGATCAGGGAACATGCTGGGGGTCGGCGGGACGCGGCGGAAGCTCGGCCGCCAGGCTCTGCGCGGCGGTGGCCAGGCGGGCGGGATCGGCGGCACCGATCCCCAGGCCCGGAAACGGGAGCTGCTGCGCAGGCTCCAGGAGAAGCGGCAGGAAGAGGGCACCAGCCACGAGTCCTGCTGATCCTGGACACACTCGCGCCTCCCCCGCCCGGGGCCGGGTCACCCGGGGAGCGGGGGCCCGGACCCCGCCGGAGTGCCGAGCGGCCCTGGCGGTGCGAGTCTGATGGCGGGGTCGTGCCGCCCGGGGCCGGACCCCTGGACGACGGGTGTTCCGGAAGGTGGGCGCATGACCGGCGATGTCAGCGGCGGACGCTCCCGTCCGGCCGGGCGGGAGGCACGGCGTCACGGCCTCGTCGTCCGGTCCCGGTGCGCCGCCCGTCGCCCCACCGAGTGATGAGACGGGCCGCCACGCTGCTGAGGTCGGCCTGTCCCTGGCTGACCGCGCCGGCCCTCGCCATCACCATGACCACCTGCTACTTCGTCCTGCCCCTGGACCGTCTGGGCCCGCACCGCCCCGCCCTGAGCTGGACCCTGTTCGGGCTGGCCCTGGCGCTCGTGGCCGTGCTGCTCCTGCGGCAGATCCGGCACGTCCTGCTGGACCGGCCGCACAGCCGGCCCGGTCTGGTCATCCCCGTGCTGATGTGCCTGTCCGTCCTGGTCTTCGCCACCGCCTACCAGGCGCTGGCGCAGCGCCCCGGCGCGTTCACCGGCCTGACGACCCGGCTGGACGCCCTGTACTTCACCCTGGTGACGCTCGCGACCGTCGGGTACGGCGACATCACCCCGCAGAGCCAGACGGCGCGCCTGGTCACCATCCTGCAGATCCTGTACAGCTTCGTCTTCCTCACCGCCGCGGCGACCGCCCTGAGCCGTCACATGGGCAAGGCGGTCCGGCGCCACGCGTCCGGCCCCGTCCCTCGCCGGGCACGGCATGATCCGGACGACGGGCTCTCCTAGCCCTCGGCCGGCGGCCAGGCATCGCCCCACTCCGCGTCCCTGGCCGCCTTGTACAGCTCGCCGTGGCGCTTGGTGACCGTGGACCGGCGCAGGGCCGGTTCGCTCTCGCACAGGTCGAGCAGGACCTGGCCCTTGCGGATCTGCGGCCGTCGTACGACGCGGGAGGGGGCCGGGGTGACGGGGAAGCGGGCGGCGGCCACGTAGCTGAACTTCTCGTCCTCGTAGGCGAGCGAGCCGCCCTTGACCTGGCGGTGCAGGGAGGAACGGCTGACCCGGGCCGAGAAGTGGCACCAGTCCGTGCCAGGCGCGATGGGGCAGGCGGCACTGTGCGGGCAGGGCGCGGCGATGTGGAAGCCGGCGCCGATCAACCGGTGGCGGGCCTCCAGGACACGGGCGTAACCGTCCGGGGTGCCGGGTTCGACGATGACCACGGCCTGCGCGGCGGCCCCGGCGGCGTCCACGAGGGCGGCCCGGTCCGGGGCCGTCAGCTCGTTGAGGACGTAGGACACGGTGACGAGATCGGTGCTCTCCAGGGTGAGCGCCGCTCCGATCCGCGAACGCTGCCACCGTACGTCCCGCAGCGCCGGGTGCGCCGCGGCGATCTCCCGGCCGACCGCCAGCGCGGGCTCGGCCCAGTCGAGGACGGTCACCGGCCGCTCCCCGCCCCAGGTCGCGCTCACCGCCCAGGTCGCCGCGCCGGTGCCGCCGCCGACGTCCACATGATCGCCGGGCACCCACCCGGCGGCGGCGTCCGCGAACGCCGTCAGCGCCGACCGCACGGCCGCGAAGGTCGCGGGCATCCGGTACGCGGCGTACGCGGCCACGTCGGCCCGGTCCCGCAGGATGGGCGCGTCGGTCGGGGTGGCCCCCCGGTAGCTGGCGATCAACCGCTCGACGGCCTGCGCGGCCCGCTTCGGGGGGATCCCGTCGAGCAGCCCGGCGAGGGCGGTGCGGAGGGTCTCGGCGACCGGGAGTGCGGGGGCGTTCACCCGGCGATTCTACGAGGGGTGCGCTGGTCCGCTCGGCGCCGGCGGCAAGAGACCGTGCCGACCGTGACCGTGGCGGGCCACGCGATGGTCGACCCGTCGGAGCGGGAGCTGCCGCGCCCGGCGCGGGCCCACGTACCGCACCTGCTGCCCTGGCCGGTCCCCGGGACCGCGCCGGGTCCCGCGTCAGCCGGCCTTGCGCACCGCCCGGGCCAGCCGGGTCCCCGCCGCCGCCCGCGGGGTGCTGTCCGGGGGCCTGCGCCGGGGGTGGACGGTGTTGGCCAGTAGGACCAGGAAGGTGTCGGTCGCCGGGTCGAGGACCAGGGACGTGCCGGTGAAACCGGTGTGGCCCGCCGCTCCCCGGCCCGCCAGTTCCCCCATGAACCACGGCTGGTCCACCGCGAAGCCCAGCCCGGGCGGGACGAACAGCAGGTCCACGAAGTCCGGGCCGAGGATGCGGGCGGGGCCGTAGGAGCCGCCCGCCAGCAGGGTGCGGCAGAACACCGCCAGGTCCCGGCCGGTGGAGAACAGGCCCGCGTGCCCGGCCACCCCGCCCAGCGCCCAGGCGTTCTCGTCGTGGACCTCGCCGCGCAGCATGCCCCGGTCGGCCTTGGCCCACGGCCGCCGCTGGTCCTCCGTCGCCGCCGCGCCCGGGCACGGGCCGAACCCGGTGGCCGTCATGCCGAGCGGGCGCGTGATGCCGTCCCGGACGAGGACGTCCAGCGTGCGGCCGGTGAGGCGCTCCAGCAGGTGCTGGAGCAGCAGCATGTTGAGGTCGGAGTAGCAGTACGTGCCGGGCGCGCCCACCGGGGCCTCTTCCCGCAGCAGCGCGAGCCGTTCGGCGGCGTCGGCGCAGTCGTACAGCGGCAGCTCGGGGCGCAGCCCGGAGGTGTGGGTGAGCAGCTGGCGCACGGTGATGCCGTGCCGGGCCGCCGCGGTGAAGTCGGGCAGGTAGGCGCCGACCAGGGCGTCGATGCCCAGCGTGCCGCGCTCGATCTGCTGCACGGCCGCCACCGCGGTGAACAGCTTCGTCAGGGACGCCAGGTCGAACGGGGTGTCCACCCGCGTCGGCACACGGGCCTCGGGGGGCAGTTCCACGCCCGAGTCCGTCTCCTGGTCGTACGCCGCGTACCGTACGGCCCAGCCCGCCGCCTCCTCCACGGCGATCACCGGTCCGCGCCCGGCGACCACGACGGTGCCCGCGGCCCACGGGCGCCGTCCCGTCGTGAGGATCCGCACCTCCCGGACCAGCCGGCGGAGCTCCTCGCGGTCCAGGCCCGCCCGCTCGGGTGTGCCGTGGCGCAGTCTGGGTGCGCTCAGTTGCCCGCTCCCTCCGCGTTCGGCCGCGCGCTGTCCGCCTGCCACGGTCGGCACAGTCCCACGAAGCTCGCCAGCGCCACCAGCGCGGCGGCCAGCTGGACGACGGCCATCGGGACGGCGGTGCCCTCCCCGGCGACGCCGACCAGCGGGGAGGCGACCGCGCCGATCAGGAAGGAGGAGGTGCCGAGCAGGGCGGAGGCGGAACCGGCGGCGTGCTGGACGCGCATCAGCGCCAGCGCCTGGGTGTTGGGCAGGGTGACGCCCATCGCGGACATCAGCACGAACAGCGCGGCGGCCACCGGGGCGAGCCCGACGTCGGCGAAGACGCCCAGGGACATCAGCAGCAGCGCGGTCGCGGCGGTGATGACCAGCGCGAGGCCGACGGCCAGCACCCGGTCGAGGCGGACCCGGCCGACCAGCACCTTGCCGTTGATCTGGCCGACGGCGACCAGGCCGACGGAGTTGAGGCCGAACAGCAGGCTGAACGTCTGCGGGGAGGCGCCGTAGATCTCCTGGATCACGAACGGGGAGGCCGAGACGTAGGCGAACAGCGCGGCGAAGGCGAAACCGCCCGCGAGCATGTACCCGGTGAAGGACCGGTCCGCGAGCAGGGCGCGCATCGAGCGCAGCGCCTCACCGACCCCGCCGCCGTGCCGGCTGCCGGCCGGCAGCGTCTCGGACAGCTTCGCCCAGACCACGGCCGCCAGCAGGGCCCCGACCACCGTCAGGACGACGAACACCCCCCGCCAGTCCGTCACGCGCAGGATCTGCCCGCCGATCAGCGGCGCCACGATCGGCGCGACCCCGGAGATCAGCATGAGGGTGGAGAAGAACCGGGCCATGGCCATGCCGTCGTACAGGTCGCGCGCCACGGCCCGCGCGATGACGATCCCGGCGGCGCCCGCCAGGCCCTGCACCAGCCGGAAGGCGACCAGCGACTCCACGGTGGGCGCGAGCGCGCACAGGGCGGTGGCGACGACGTAGACGGCGAGGCCGGCGAGCAGTGGACGGCGCCGGCCCCACCGGTCGCTCATCGGGCCGACCACGAGCTGCCCGAGCGCCATGCCGGCCAGGCAGGCGGTGAGGGTGAGCTGCACGGTCGCGGCCGGCGCGTGCAGGGCGCGGGTGACCTCCGGCAGGGCCGGAAGGTACATGTCCATCGCCAGCGGGGGCGTGGCGGTCAGGCCGCCGAGGACGAGGGTGACCAGCAGGCTCGTGCGGCGGACCGTCGCGGCGGCAGTACCCGGTGCCGGGCCGGCCGCCCTCGATGCCGTACGCGCGGTGTCCGCCGCGTGCGCTGTGGTGGCTGCCGCTGTGGTGGCTGTGGTCGCTGTCGTCTGTGTCGTGTCGGCTGTGGTCGGTGCCGTCTGCGCTGTGCTCGGTATGGACGCCCCGCCCTCGGGCATGCGGCCCTCCCCTTTCCACGGATCCGGCACCTATGCTCTCAGGTCGTACAGACTGCTTGAAACCGCAACGGCGAGGGTGGGGCGTAGATGACGGCGGACAGCGTGCGGTGGGGGATCCTCGCGACGGGCGGGATCGCGGCCGCGTTCACGGCGGATCTGCTGGACCTGCCGGAGGCGCGGGTCGTGGCGGTCGCCTCGCGCTCCGAGGCGTCGGCGCGGGCGTTCGCCGAACGGTTCGGGATCCCGCGGGCGTACGGCGAGTGGGCCGCGCTCGCCGAGGACACCGACATCGATGTCGTGTACGTCGCCACCCCGCACGCGGCGCACCGGGCGGCGGCCGGGCTGTGCCTGGCGGCCGGGCGGAACGTGCTGTGCGAGAAGCCGTTCACGCTGAACGTGCGCGAGGCGGGGGAACTGGTCGCGCTGGCGCGGGAGCACGGGCGCTTCCTGATGGAGGCCATGTGGATGTACTGCAATCCCGTGATCCGGCGCGTCGCCGAGCTGGTGCGGGACGGGGCGATCGGCGAGGTGCGCACGGTGCAGGCCGACTTCGGCCTGGCCGGGCCCTTCCCGCCCACCCACCGGCTGCGGGACCCGCAGCAGGGCGGCGGGGCGCTGCTGGACCTGGGCGTGTACCCGGTGTCGTTCGCGCAGTTGCTGCTCGGGGAGCCGGCGGACGTCACGGCGAGAGCGGTGCTCTCCGAAGAGGGCGTCGATCTCCAGACGGGTGCGGTGCTCTCATGGGAGAGCGGCGCTCTCGCTTCGGTGCACTGCTCCCTCGTCAGCGACACCCCACGCACCGCGTCCGTCACCGGCACGCAGGGCCGGATCGACCTCCCACACGGCTTCTTCCACCCCGACCGCTTCGTGCTGCACCGCGACGGCCGTGCACCGCAGGAGTTCACCGCCGATCCCGCGGACGGGCCCGGCACCACCTTCCGCCATGAGGCCCGCGAGGTGATGCGCGCCCTGCGCGCCGGCGAGACCGAGTCCCCGCTGGTCCCGCTGGACGGCACCCTCGCCGTGATGCGGACGCTCGACGCGATCCGGGACCGCATCGGCGTGCGCTACCCCAGCGAGACGGGCGAGCCGGAACTCACCCCGGCCTGAGCCCCGGCTCACCCGGCGTTCCTGCGCTGACCGGCCTGGCCAAGTCCCTGTCGCTGGACGGGCGGCCGTACCGCATCGCCGTCGGCCAGATCGGCATCGGCAACGCGGTGACCGGCATGACGGCCCGTATGCGCACGGGAGTCCCGCCGGCAAACGGGGAGGTCACCCCGGAACCGGTCATGGACGTCGCCGACGCGGCCCGCGCTGTGCGGCATCTGACCGAACCGCCGCTGAAGGCAAACCTCCAGTTCGCGACGGTGAGGGCGACGACGATGCCCTGCATCGGGCGCGGCTGAGGACCCGCCCGGGATCGTCACCTCTTCAACCTGCACAACTGGAATCACATCTTCCGCTGCGTCGAGGCCGGTGGGAGGCTTATGCTCGAAGCCTCCTCCACGAAAGCTTCACAGTTGGAGCAGGAGGATTCCGCTGCCACCTCATCCGGGGGGACGGCAGCCGTTCCACGGCACCGGAGTGGGGGTGGACCCCGCGTGGGACCGCGGGGTACGCACCGGTACGTGGAACGGCTGCCGCATACGCCGGCCTCGTCGGCCCCTCGCCGCCTCCCTGTCAGCCTCGGTGCCGCCCCTTGCCACCGCGGTTCCCGGCCCGCCGCCCGGCGCCGGCCGCCCGTCGCGGGGTGCCGGTGGCCGACCGCTCGGTCCTGGCCGATCGCGCGGCCCTGGTCGCCGAGGGCTCGGTGCCGGTGGCCGCTCGCCCCGCGCCGCCGGCTCGTTTGCGCAGGGCCCACAGGCCGCCCGCCAGCAGGGCGGCCGCGCCACCCGCGCCTTCCACCAGCCACAGCACCGAGGACTTGCCCGTCCCCGTCCCGGGCATGCCCGCCTCCGCCGCCCGCCGCGGGAGCGACACCCCGTCACCGCCGCCGCCCCCGCCCTCGCTCAGCGGCGCGACGAGCCTGCCGACCGGGCGGGCCGAACGGGCGTGGGCGAAACCCCAGTCGAGGAGCGCGGCCGTCTCCTCGTAGACGGCGTCGGGCTCGTTGCCGGGGTGCATGACCGTGACGAGCAGGGTGCGGCCGGCACGGGTCGCCGCGCCGGTGAAGGTGTTCCCGGCATGGCTGGTGTAGCCGTTCTTCACGCCGATCAGCCCCGGGTACGTACGCAGCCCCCACGCCCCGCTCAGCAGCCGGTCGGTGTTCTGGATCTGGAAGGTCCTCCCGCCACCGGCGGGGAAGTCGGCGGTTCTGGTGCCGCAGTACGCGCGGAACGCGGCCTTCCGCAGCCCGTACCGGGCGAAGAGCGTGAGGTCGTACGCCGACGACAGCTGCCCCGGATGGTCGAAGCCGTCCGGACTGACCACGTGGGTGTCCAGCGCCTGGAGGTCCCGCGCCTTCGCCTGCATCTCGGCGACCGTCTTCGCGACACCGCCGTTCATGTGGGCGAGCACGTGCACGGCGTCGTTGCCGGAGCGCAGGAAGACGCCCTGCCACAACTGCTCGACGGTGTACGTGATCCCGGCCTGGATGCCGACGAGGCTGGAGCCGGCCGGGATGTCGGCCAGGTCGGCGGCGGTGACGGTGTGCCGCGCCGTGCGCGGGAAGACCGGCAGGACCGTGTCGGCGAACAGCATCTTCAGCGTGGACGCGGGCGGCAGGCGCCGGTGCGCGCGGTACGCCGCCAGCACCTCACCGGTGTCGTGGTCGGCGACCAGCCAGGACCGGGCGGTCAGCCGTGCGGGCAGCCCGGCGGCAGCGGCCCCGCCGCCGACCTGCACGCCGTCGCGGGCCAGCCGCTCCCCGCCGACCGCGCTCGCCTCGGCAGCGGCGGCGGAGGCGGTGGTCGCCGCGGCCAGGGGTGCGATCGCGGCGAGGGCGAGCAGGGAGCGTCTGGTCAGCGGCGGTGTCTGGTGCGAGTGGTGCATCCCGCGACCGTACGAAGCGGACCGGCGGCGGGACGCCCAAAACCCTCAAAAAGTACTCAAAGGAACCGCAATACCTGCGAAAGGGAACCGCCCCACGGGCGGAACGCACGGTTCACCGCCCGAGGACGCGTTCCACCTCGGCCATCTGCCGGGCGCTGAGCGGTCCCTTGTCCAGCGCGCCCGCGTTCTGCTCGGCCTGGGCGACCGAACGGAAGCCCGGGATGGGCACGGTCCGCGGGCTGCGCGCCCACAGCCACGCCAGCGCGCCCTGGGCCAGCGTACGGCCGTCGCCGGTGAGGACGTCACGCAGGGCCTCCACCCGGGCCAGCCACCCGGGATCGGCGCCGGACCCGTCGCCGAAGCCCTGCAACCAGGCCGGCGGCCTGCTGCGGATGTCCCCCGCCTCGGGCGCCCGCCCGTCGGTGTGCTTGCCGGTGAGCAGCCCCATGGCGAGCGGGCTGCGGTTGACGCTCGCCAGCCCGGCGTCCTCGCAGAGCCGGAGCATCTCGGGGGCGTCGTTCAGGACGTTGAGGGCGTGCTGGACGGCGGCGCAGTGCGGCCCTTCGGCGAACACGGCGGCACGGGCGGGGTCGTCGGTGCTCCAGGCGTAGGCCCGGATCAGCCCCTCCCGCACCAGTTCCTCGCAGACCTCGCGCAGCCGGGCGGCCCGCTCCGGGTCGGCGTCGGAGAGATGGAACTGGTACAGATCCACGTAGTCCGTGTCCAGGCGGCGCAGCGAGTCGGTCAGCGCGCGCCGTACGTACGCCGGTGAGTCGTCGCTCCCGGTGAGGGTGCGGGTCCGCTCGTCGAAGACGTTCCCCCACTTGGTGGCGACGACGACATCGGCCCGGCGCTTGCCGAGGGCCCGGCCCAGCAGCCGTTCGCTGTGCCCTGCGCCGTAGGTGTCGGCGGTGTCGAAGAAGGTGACACCCAGGTCGAGGGCGCGCCGGATCGCCCGTACGGACTCCTCGTCGTCGACCCGGCCCCAGCCCAGCGGCTGGCCGTCGGCGGCCTGCCACTCGCCGCCGATGGCCCAGCAGCCGAAGCCGAGGGCGCTGACCTCGATACCGCTGCGGCCGAGTGTCCGGGTGGTCGTGCTGCCTGCGTTGGTCTCCATGCCGGGGACGCTAGGAGGTGGAGTGCACGCGAAGGCAAGAGCCGGGGAGGTTTCTCCACGGTCGCCGCCCCTGCGACCCGCCACCCACACCACCCGAACGGCGTCCGGGCCCGGCCCGCCGGATGTCCCCCGGCGTCGGCGGTGCGACGGTGGAGACAGGGACTCAGACATTGAGGGAGACAACGTGACGCGGTACGACCGACGTGATCTGGGCCTGCTGCTGCTCCGGCTGGGAACGGGCGGGGTGCTGGCGGCGCACGGCGCGCAGAAGCTGTTCGGCTGGTTCGGCGGCGGTGGTATCGCGGGCACCGGCCACTTCATGGAGTCCGTCGGCTACGCCCCGGGCAAGGCCAGCGCCGCGGCGGCGGGCCTGGCGGAGGCCGGCGGCGGCACGCTGCTCGCCCTGGGCCTGGCCACCCCGGCGGCCGGTGCGGCGGCGGCCGGGGCGATGGCGGGCGCGGCGGCGGTCCACACCCCGGCCGGCTTCTTCAACCAGAGCGGCGGCTACGAGTACGCCGCCTCCCTGGGCCTGGCGGCCCTGGGCCTCGCGGTGGCGGGGCCGGGCCGGTTGTCCCTGGACCACGCCCTCGCCCACCGCTTCGACCGCGGCTGGATGGTGCCGACGGCCCTGGCGGCCACGGCGGCGGGCACGGCGTTGGTGGTCGGGGCTCGGGCGCGGCGGTTGCGGGAGAAGAAGGAGGGGGAGCAGGAGCCGCTGTTCGAGGAGTAGAACTTTCTCCTCCGGGAGCAGAGCCACCGGTGTCAGACCCTCATGACAGGCTCTGCCCCCATGAGCGACCACGCGACGTCCGCCCCCTGCCCCGTCGGCCTCTGGGACTCCGTCGAGGCCCTGTGGACCTGGCTGGAGAGCAACCACCCGACAGGCGGCCGGGAGGGCCTGCTGCTGCGCCTGCTGAAGCTGTCGGAGGAGGTCGGGGAGGTCGCGCAGGCGGTGATCGGGGCCACGGGACAGAACCCGCGCAAGGGCGTCACGCACGGCTGGGACGATGTCCAGGCGGAACTGTGTGACGTGGTGATCACGGCGCTGGTGGCCCTGCGAACACTGACGCCTGACGCCCGCGAGGTGTTGGAGGGGCATGTGGGGAGGGTGACGGAGCGGTCGCTCGGGAGTGGCGGGAGGTCCTGAGAGAGTCCCTCGGCGCGCTCCATCGACGGGGCGTACCGACCGTTGACCGCCGGTAGGGGTTCCTCGGCGCGGAGCACCCGCCCTTCCGCTCGGGCTCGGCGGGTTGGGCGGGTGCTCTGTGCCGACGGCGTGCCGGAGCGGGCGTTGGTCCCTGCGTCAGGGCGCCACCGCGCGGCCGGTCTGCGGGGAGATCGCGCCGGCGCACAGGCCGCGGGCGGCCAGCCCCTGCGCGATGCGTGGGATCGCGGCGAGCGTGTTGGCGGCCCAGTCGTGCATGAGGATGATCTGACCGTTGGTGAGCCGTCCGGCGGCCTGCACGATCGCGTCCGTGCTGGCGCCGTTCCAGTCCTGCGAGTCGACGTCCCAGATGATCTGGGTCAGGCCGTACCTGGCCGCCACCGCCCTGACCGTCGCGTTGGTCTCGCCGTACGGCGGGCGGAACAGCTTCGGTGTGCCGCCACCCGCGGCCGCGACGGCCTGCTGGGTCCGGGAGATCTCCGCGTCGATCTGCGCCTGGGTGAGCTGGGTCAGATGGGGGTGGGTGTAGCTGTGGTTGCCGACCCACATGCCGGCCGCGACCTGGGCCCTGACCTGGGCCGGGTTGGCGGCGGCGTACCGGCCTTCGTTGAACATGGTGGCCCGCAGTCCGTTCTGCCTCAGCGCGTTCAGCAGAGCGGGCGTGTTCCCGGACGGCCCGTCGTCGAAGGTCAGTGCGACGTACCCGTTGCAGGCGGCGGCCTGCGCTGGGGTGGCGTGCGCGGTCAGGGTGCCGGCGGCGGCCAGCGCCAGGGCGGCGAGGACCGTTGCCAGGCGGCGTCCGGTCCGGCGCGGCCCGGCGGCGCTCACGACGCCACCGTGATGGTGGAACTCCCGCTGCTCTGGTAGCCCTCCGTCGCGAGGATCATGTAGTACCTGAAGCTGCCGAGCGGCATCCCCGCGCGGGCCCAGGCGTCGAAGTGGTTGCCGGTGGTGATGGCGCCGCCCGTCCGCCTCGACTGCCGCACGCTCCAGTACTGGTTGAAGGTCCTGGTGCCTTCGACGGACGGGGCGTTGTACCGCGTGGTCTGGTAGATGTCGTACGTGCCGCCGTCGCTGGTGACGGTGCCCTTGTACGCGCCGGTCGGGCGGTAGGTTCCCCAGTTGTCGACGATGTAGTACTCGACGAGCGGGTTCGACGTCCAGCCGTAGAGGGCGAGGTAGGCGTTGCCCGACGGGTTGAAGGATCCCGAGTACCGCACGGTCCTGCGGGAACCGTTGCTCCACCCCTTGCCGGCGACGAAGTTGCCGGTGTTCCGCCAGTTCGTGCTGTACGTGCCGCCCGAGTCCAGGGTCATGGACACCGTGCCCTGCGCGTCGGTCCAGAACGAGTAGAAGAAGCCGTTGTGCGTGCCGGTCTGGTTGGTGTTGATGACGGTGGCGGCCCGGGCCGTACCGGGCAGGACCAGTGCCGACGCGGCGCCCAGCAGCATGGCGCAGGCGGTCCTGCGCGTGGTCGGGTGTGCGGGTCCGAAGGCGTTCATGGCGAGGTTCCTCCTCTGTGCGACAAGGAGCAGGAGCGTGCTCGCAGTGTTGACCTGACCCCATCAAGCGTCAATAGTTTCGGTCGCTGGAGCGAAATATTTCGATGGTTCTAGGCGCGTAACACGCGGGTTTTGGCCATGCGCAGGGGGTGCACTGACCGGGGAAATGACAGGCGTCAGCTTCGAATGTTTCGAAGTGTTTCCGGAGCGGTGTCGCGCGCCTGCTCCTGGCCGGCCGTTACGCCGGGCTGCGGGAGTCCGTCGCGCTGCTGGGTGCGTCGGACAGGGCGATGCGCGCCGTGATGCGCTTGCCGACCGGCTCCTGGTCCATGAACAGGTTCTGGGTGACGGCCTTGACGATCTCCAGGCCGTGCTGGCCGATCCTGCCGGGATCCGCCGCCCGGGCCGTCGGCACCGTGGGGTCGCTGTCCCACACCACGATCTCCACGTGGCACGGGGTGATGCGCAGCTCCATCAGGACGGGACCGGGAGCGTACTTACGGGCGTTGGTGACGAGCTCGCTGACGACCAGCTGGGTGAGGTCCCGCGCTCGGGACGTCACCGGCACCTGATGGTCGGCGTGGGCCTGGTCGAGGAAGGATGTGGCGTGTTGACGGGCGTCGGCGATGCAGCCGTCGTCTCCGCCCAAGGCGTAGCCGGCGCGCAGGAGGTCCTGGCCCGGCTCGGTACAGCCGTCACCGCTGGCATGAGATCCCACTGGCCTCGCCCTCATTCCCCGTTCCCGCGCACGCCAGTACCCACCCTCCTCCCTTGCATGCCGCAGGGGTGTTGTTCGACACAGCCGCCCGAGTGTATTCGGCCGGGACGGTGAGGCAGAATCGTCCCGCACACCCTGACCCGGGGTAACGCAGAACGTAGTCGAGAAGGCGGTGAGCCACATCGAGAACGCCGACCGGCCGGCCCGGTTTTCCGCCGAGCACCGCATGGTCGAGGGCATCCGTGTCGTGGCTCTGCGGGGCGAGATCGACCACGATGTCAGGGCCGTGCTGAGCGAAGTCCTGCGCGTCGAGCACGACGCCGCAGCTCCGCGGGTTGTCGCGGACCTCAGCGAGGTGACCTTCATGGACTCCAGCGGCATCAACGTCTTCGTCTCCGCCCACCAGCAGGTGCGGGACGCCGGCGGGTGGGTCCGTATCGCAGGCGCGCAGGAACCGGTGCTGCGTGTCCTGCAGCTGGTCGGTGTCGACGCCGTCATCCCGTGCCATCCCACCGTCGAGCAGGCGCTGACCGCCTGACCGCGTCAGGCGGGGCGGTCGGTGAGGGCGGGGCCCGGACGCCGCATGCGTGAGGCGGCTGCCGAAACGGACAGCCGCCTCACTCCGTGCTCCGTTGCCCGCTCAGCCCCGGACGATGTTCTGTGCCTGCGGCCCCTTCTGGCCCTGGCCGATGTCGAAGGTCACGTGCTCCCCCTCGGTCAGCTCGCGGTACCCGTTGCCCTTGATCTCGGAGTAGTGCGCGAAGACGTCCGGGCCCCCGCCGTCCTGCTCGATGAAGCCGAAGCCCTTCTCGGAGTTGAACCACTTCACGGTGCCGCTGGCCATACCTGTCGAATCCTTCGTCCATGCCCAGGAACAGCCCTTCAACCGGGCGTGCTCCAGCCCCTGCAACCGCACGAGCCAGAAGCCGTTGTACCCCCGATCGCCCCGCTTATCCGACCGACGACACACCCCGGGCCACCCCCGTCTCACCCGCGCGCCGCAGCCTGTCGCTCCTCGTCCCTCTCCCGCCGGGCCCGCCGGGCGTCATCGGCGCCATGGCGGGAAGCGAAGCCTTTGCCCGCGTCTGCTGGCAGCCGATGCCCGGTCTGTGCGACGTTGGACGGACAACCGGCCTGGTCTGGCAGGAGCACCCCTACCCCCTGAAGGTCGACTCCTGCTCGGCTGTGCGTGCCCCCACGTCACGCGCTTGATACCCCTCAGCCTGCGGGGTGTGATGGGCTCGACCCCCGGAGACGAGGGACGAACCATGAAGGACCTCACCGTCACCACCCACCAACACGCCGACCGCACCGTGGTCACCGTGGCCGGGGAGATGGATCTCGACTCCTGCCCCGCTCTCGAGGCAGCGACACTGGTCATCCCTCTCGGCGGGAAGACCTTGCAGCTGGAGATGTCCGGGGTGTCCTTCATGGACTCGGTCGGCCTGAACCTTCTGCTGAAGCTCCGCCGACGGCTTGTGGCCCAGGGCGGCCGGCTTGTCGTCACCGGCCTGCAGAGGCAGCCCGCGAGCGTGCTGCGTCTGACCGAGACGGACGCGCTGCTGACCAGCGAGGCCACACAGGTCGCCTGACCGCTCGGCCCTCTTTTCCGGATCTCTCCGGCCGCCGCGGCGGTGCGCCAGTCGGCGGCTTACCCGTCGATTCCAGCAGCCATCCGCGCCGGGCGAGTCGCCGCCGGGTGCCGGCGCCGACCCGGTCGACGCCGATCCGCGGCAGCTGCCGGCTGTGACCGCGCGGCCGTGGCAGCCCGAAGGTGACCGGCAGCGAGCGGGGGCTGCCATGCTGGAAGGGGTGCCCGGAAGAGGTGGCGAGCGTGGACCCATCGGAGCGGATGCTGAAGGTGCTGACCGGGATGCTCGACGAGTCGCACCTGACGGACTTCGGTCATCTGCCGGGCCTGATCGCCCGGCATGCCGGGGCAGCGGACATGGCCGATGCACGGCTCTTCCTGGCCGACCTGCGTCAGCAGGTCCTCAGGGAGGTCACCGGGCGGGGACTGAGCGCCGCTGACGGCGGTGAGGTCTTCCTGGTGGAGGGCACGCTGCCCGGCCGGGTCTTCGCCGGCAGCCGTCGTCAACGCGGTGGAGGCGGCGAGGGCGGCCGCTGGTGGGTGCCGGTGCTCGACGGCACCGAGCGCCTCGGCGTCCTGCGGGCCGATCTGCCCGACGGTGTCGGGCCCGAGCAGCTCGAGACGCTGGCCGCACTGGTCGGCATGATGGTGGTCAGCAAGCGCCCGGCCAGCGACGCCGCCGCTCGTCTGGAGCGCACCGAGACGATGAACGTGGCCGCGGAGATGCAGTGGAACCTGATGCCGCCGCGCTCCTTCGCCAACCACGACGTCGTGATCGCGGCCGCGCTGGAGCCGGCGTACGAGATCGGCGGTGACGCCTTCGACTACGCGATCGCCGACGACCAGGTCCACCTGGCCGTCTTCGACGCCATGGGGCACAACAGCCACGCCGGGCTCGCCGCCAACCTCGCCGTGTCGGCCTGCCGCAACCAGCGCCGCCAGGGCACCGGCCTGGTCACCACCGGCGAGCGCGTCGAGCAGGTCCTGGTCGACCACTTCGGTCACAGCACCTACGTCACCGCCGTCCTGGCCGACCTCAACGCCACGAGCGGGCTGCTCAGCTGGATCAACCGCGGTCACCACCCGCCCGTACTGATCCGGGGCGGACGATGGGTCACCGCGCTGACCTGCCCGCCGGCGCACCCGCTCGGCACCGAGCTCGGCATCAGCGCCACCCTCTGCCGCGAACACCTCGAACCCGGCGACCGCGTCCTGCTGTACACCGACGGCATCACCGAAGCCCGCGACGCACGCGGCCGGGAATTCGGCCTGCACCGGTTCACCGACTTCATCATCCGCCACCACGCCGACGGCCTGCCCGTGTCCGAAACCCTGCGCCGTCTCATGCGCGCCGTCGTGGACCACCACGCCGGGCGGCTGGTCGACGACGCCACCGTCGTCTGCCTGGAATGGCACGGCCCCAGCCGCAACAGCGCACTCCGCCCCGTTTACGGCTCGGCAACGGACGCGGATGACGCCGATGACATCGATGACACCGACCACGCCGACGCTGAGCGGCAGCGCGAGGCGTAGCGCCGGCCGGCCGAGGTCGCACAGGGCCGAGCCGCGCTCGGGCCGGTGACCGGGGGGCGGCACGACGTCGTCGGCACGGTGGGAAGATTGCGCCTGTGAAGGCAACAACCAGTGACATCGAGAAGGCGGCCGAGGTGCTGCGCACCGGCGGCCTGGTGGCTCTGCCGACCGAGACCGTCTACGGTCTGGGCGCCAACGCCGAAGATCCCGCCGCTGTGGCGCGTATCTTCCAGGTCAAGGGACGCCCGCCCTCCCACCCGCTGATCGTCCACATCGGCGGCGCGCAGCAGCTGGACGACTGGGTCCAGGACGTGCCCGCAACCGCGCGCCTGCTGGCCGAGCACTTCTGGCCGGGGCCTCTCACGCTGGTCCTGCGGCGCGGGCGACGGGTTCCTCTCGAGGCGACCGGCGGCCTGGAAACGGTGGCCGTACGCGTACCCGACCACCCCGTCGCGCTCGCGCTGCTGTCGGCCTTCGGCGGTGGTGTCACGGCCCCGTCCGCCAACCGCTTCGGCTCGGTCAGTCCCACCACCGCGGCTCACGTCCGTGCGGAGCTCGGTGAGGCCGTCGACTTCGTCCTGGACGGCGGCGCGTGCGAGGTCGGCGTCGAGTCGACCATCGTCGACGCCACCGGTGAGATCCCGAGCATCCTGCGGCCCGGCGGGGTGACACGCGAGGACCTCGAAGCGGTCCTGGGGTGCCCGGTCGCCGTCCCTTCGACCAGCCGTGTCCGGGTGCCGGGCCAGCATCCGTCGCACTACGCCCCCCGGGCGCGGGTCGTCCTCGTCGAACCGGAGAAAGTCGTCGCCGAGGCAGAGCTCGCACAGGAGCTGGGACACCAGGTCGGCGTCCTTCTGCCCCCCTCCGCCGCCGACACCCCGGTGAAGGCGCACGCCGTGGTGGCCGTCCCCGCCTCCACGGCTGCCTACGCGCGCGGCCTGTACGGGTTCCTGCGCGATTTCGACAAGCGAGGCTGTGACCTCATCGTCGCGTCCCTGCCGGCAGAGGAGGGACTGGGACTGGCGATCGCCAACCGGCTCCGCCGCGCCGCCGGCCCCCGGCCTGATTGAGCATGGGGTATAGACCGAGCGGTTTCCGAGCGGTCCAGGTGTGAGCGACAAGCGGGGAGGAGGGCCGCCCGGGCAGGGTCCGCGCTGGGGGGAGACCGCGACACGCCGCGTCGCGGAGGGACACGTCGCGCCGCGTCGTGGAGGGACGCGTCGTCAGCGCACGCCCGCCGCGTCGAGCAGGGTGATCACCGTGGGCGCGAGGAGTCCCGTCAGCTGGTCCGCGCCGATGCCCGCGCGGGCGCTGCCCCCGTCGAAGACCAGACTGAGCTGCCGGGCCAGCAGAGCGGGATCGCTCGCCCCGCCCCGCTCGGCCTCGGCGCGGAAGAAGTCGGTCAGCTTCTCCTTGACCTGATGGGCGACCCGGCTCGCGGGGTGTCCCTGGTCCTTGAGCTCGATCTGCGCGGCCAGGTAGGGGCAGCCGTAGAACTCGGGCGCGCCCGACTGGGCCTCCACCTGCTCGAAGACGTGCAGGATCCGCTCCCGGGGGGAACGCTCGTCGTCCGCCGCGGGCAGGAGTGCCGCCACATAGGCGGAGGTGCGCCGCTCCAGACTGGCCGCGAGCAGTTCGTCCTTGCTGTCGAACAGCTGGTACATGGAGCGCTTCGACACTCCCGCCGCCTTGCACAGCGCCTCGACACCGATACCGACACCGTCTCGGTAGGTGAGCGCGGCCGCCGCCTCCAGCAGCCGCTCCCTGGGGCTTGGCTTCACTTCGGTGGTCATACCGCGAGGTTAACGCAGAGGGGTGCACAGGGAAACCGATCGGTTTTTACACGGAGGGGGGCAGCCCCTTGGCGGACGCTTCGCCGGAGGCTGCCAGCCGCCGGTGACCTCCTTGACGGGCTTGTGGGGGAAGCGGCGCCGGGCGTACTCCTGCGCGGGGGAGCCCGGCAGATACTCGCGCAGCCAGGCCGCGTCGATCTCCGCCGGCGGACGTGCCGTGTCACCGGCCCCACGCCGGGCGAGTACAGCTCGCGGCTCGACGGCCGCTCCTCGGTATTCGCGCTGGGCGGCTCAGGCTTGCGCTTGGAAACCGATCGGTTTACCGTGATGGAAACCGATCGGTTTCTGACTCTCGTGGAGGCATGTCATGACCGCTTTGAAGGGCGCCCGCGTCTTCGTCACCGGCGGCAGTCGGGGCATAGGCAAGGCCCTGGTGGAAGAGCTCTACGTACGCGGCGCCGCCAAGGTCTACGCCACGGCCCGCGACCCGCGCACCGTGACGCACCCCGACGCGGTCCCCGTGGCCCTGGAGGTCACCGACCCGGCCTCGGTGGCGGCCGCCGCCGCACAGGCGCAGGACGTCACCGTGCTGATCAACAACGCCGGCGCCTCGGTCGGCGCTTCCTTCCTCGACTCCCCCGTCGACGACGTACGAAAGGAGTTCGAGACCAACTTCTACGGCCCGCTGCTGCTCACCCGGGCCTTCGTGCCGATCATCGAGCGCAACGGCGGCGGCCACCTCCTCAACGTCCACTCCGCGCTCTCCTGGGTGGCCCTCGCCGGCTCCTACAGCGCCTCCAAGGCCGCCCTGTGGTCACAGACCAACTCCCTGCGCCTGGAACTTCAGCCGCGCGGCATCGCCGTCACCGGACTGCACGTCGGATACGTCGACACGGACCTGGTGGCGGACGTCGACGCGCCCAAGGCCGACCCTCGTACCGTCGCCGCCCTGGCCCTCGACGGGGTCGAGACGGGTGCGTACGAGGTGCTCGCCGACGACCTCACACGGCAGGTCAAGGCGGGCCTGTCCGGCGACCTGGCCGGACTGTACGCCCAGCTGGCCGAGTAGGGCAGGCAGGGCCCCCGCGTGCCGGCGGACGAGCCATGCTTCTGACGAAGATCAACGACCTGGTCAACGCCCACGAGCCGGCACCCGACTGGTCATCCAGGCCCGTACCGACACCGCGGTCAGCGCCGCGTTCGCGGCAGCGGCGTGACAGCGCCCCGGCTCGCGGAAGAGTCACGGATACGACCGGCCATGAAGAAAGCGGGATGACCCGCACTCATGGGGTCAGCTCGTTCTGGTGGCCGCCGCGCCATTCGGTGAGCAAGACGGTGGCGTCGTCGTCGAGTTTCCCGCCGTGGTGATCCATGACGGCCGCCATCAGCCGGCGCAGGGTCTCGTGCAGGGTGTGCCGGCCGGAGTGGTGACGCTGGACGAAGTCGACGAACCGGTCCCGTCCGAACTGCCTGCCCCTGACGTCGCGGGCCTCGATCACACCGTCGGTGTACAGCAACACGCGGTCGCGGGGTTCCAGCTGCGCGACGCACTCGGTCACCGGCAGGGCCAGGGCGGTGCCCATGGGACCGGCCGGCGGGCAGGCGAGCTCGGTCGTCCACCGGTTGCCGCGGATCAGGATGGGCAGGTGATGGCCGCGGTTGATCCAGGTCAGCCGCCCGGTGTCCATGTCGAGGTCGGCCAGGATGCCGGTGACGTAACGACGGCCCCCGAACTGCTCCAGCAGCGCCTGTTCCACCAGCTCACTGGTCTCGGCCAGTGACGCGCCGTGGCGGCGGGCATTGCGGCAGGCCGCCACGGCGACGTTCGCGGTGATCCCCGCGGTGGTGTCGTGCCCCATGGCGTCGAAGACGCCCAAGTGCAGCACGCTGTCGGCCACGGCGTAATCGAAGGCGTCCCCGCCGATCTGGTAGGCGGGTTCCATGACCGCGCCCACGGTGACGTTGTGTCCGGCGTAGGCGGGAGGCGGGGTGAGGTGCCACTGCATCTCCGCCGCCACGTTCATCGGCTCGGTCCGGACCCGGCGTGCGTAGGAGTCGCTGAAGGAGCGCTTGCTGAGGAGAATCAGGGCCGTCATCGACGCCAGATCCCGTAGGGTCTGGCGGGTCGGTTCGTCGTCGGTGTCGGTATCGGCTCGAAGCACGCCCAGCCGTTCCACGCCGTCGGTGACAGCCACCCACCATCGCCGCCGCCCGTCCGACGCGGCATCCGTCGCCGGCTCGGCGAGCAGATCCACCCGTTGGTAGGCATGACCCGGCAGGCTGCCCTGGACCGTGAACTCCTGGCCACCGTTTCCGGCGTCCGTCCCCTTGCCGGTGAGCTGGCGAAGCACCGTCTCGCGGATGTCCACGACGAATACGGCCGTGTCGTATATCCCGGCCTCGGCGACGTGCCCGGCGATCAGATCAGGGATGCCTTCCAGCGTGGCGGCATGGCTTGCCTGCATCAGGCCCAACAGCGCCAGCGCTGCCGCGCTCCTGTCAGCCACGGGGGACATCGCTTGCGCCGTCATCGTGTCCGCACACGCGGATCGGCGAGGTCGCACATCGCATAGCACTCCCCTCCATCCCGGCATATGCCGGACAGCCGTCTACCCGGCTTCGGTCAGCCCTATGCGCCCGCCTGGGGAGGCGACGGTGAAGACTGCTGCGTTGTCACAGACTCGTCAGGGCCTGCGGCGACAGGATCTTGATCATGCTGTTGGTCCAGCGCATCTGCCGTAGCGTCTGTGGGTGGCATGCGGAGGCCAGGGCGAGGAGGTCTTCTTGTCTTGCGGCCTGCGCGGCCTGGGCGAGCATCTCCCAGTACAGGGAGTTCTGCGCGGCGGCGAGGTGGAGGTCCCGCAGGTCGCGCAGGAGGAGCAGGCCGGCCTCGGGGCGGCGTCCCACCGTCTCGGCCGCCTTCTCCCTGAGCGCAGACAGCAGGCCCAGGGAGTGTTCCTTCGGGGGATCGCCGAGGCGCAGGCCACGGTCGTGACCGGCGTCGGCCAGGTGCTGGACGTGTGCGCGGGACCACTGGGCGAGGTCGGTGGCGACGTGGTGGACCTCGTGCTCGGTGCGGTGGCGTTCGGCCACCGTCGTCAACTGGTCGGCCAGGCGCTTCTCGCCGTGGTGGAGGGCGCGGAGGACGAGGTTGATGCCGTTCATGCGGTGCCCTCCGTGCGGTTGTCCCGGGAGGCGTCGGCCGCCTGGGCGACGAGGGCGGAGGGACCGCCGGTCGTCGCTGGTGCCGCGTCGGCGCGGGCGGGGGCGGATGCGGTGGTGGTCGGGGCGGGGGCGCTGTGGCCGTCGCCGCGCTCCACCCGGCGCAGCGCGGCCGCGGCGGTTTTGAACAGGGGTTGTTTGGAGGCCGGGTCCCAGTCGGTGATCGTCGTCTCGTTCGCGGCGCGGCCGGGCGTGTCGCCGTCCGGGCCGTGGCCGGCTTTGGTGTCCCAGTAGCCGTAGTGGAAGGGGACGAACAGCAGACCGGGGCGGATGTCGGTCACACGCAGGCGTCCTCGTACGGCGCCGCGCGGCGTGGTCACCTCCACCAGGTCCCCTTCGTCCAGTCCGAGCCGGGTCGCGTCGGAGGCGGACGCCTCCACCCACACGTCGGGGGCGGCGGCGTTCAGCTGGGGCGCCCGTCCGGTCTTCGTGCGGGTGTGGAAGTGGTAGATGGTGCGGCCCGTGGTCAGCTGGAACGGGTACTCCTCGTCGGGTTCCTCGCGCGGCGGCAGGTAGGAGGCCGCCTTGATCATGGCCTTGCCCTCCGGATTGAGGGAGCGGTACTCGACGACCTCCTGCGTCGCGCCCGTGACCAGGTCCTTGCCGTAGCTCTCGCAGACGTCCGGGTGGGCCCAGCTGATTCCGTCGGTGTAAAGGCGTTCGGTGCCGTCCGGTGCCTGTTCGTTGCACGGCCACTGGATGCCGGTCTCGCCGCGCAGTTTGCCGTAGGTGAGGCCGGTGTAGTCGCACGGCCGGCCGGCGCTGCACCGTTTCCACGCCTCGAACGCGGACTCGGGGTCGTGCCAGGTGATCAGCGGGCCGCCGTCCTTGTCGCGGAACTCCATGCGGGCCGCGTAGTCGAGGAAGATGTCCAGGTCCGGCTTGGCCTGACCAGGCGGTTCGACGGCCTTGTCGGACAGGTGCACCGTGCGGTCGGCGTTGGTGAACGTGCCGGTCTTCTCACCCCATGTCGCGGCGGGCAGCACCACGTCGGCGAGCTGGGCGGTCTCGGTGAGGAACAGGTCCTGCACGACGACGAAGAGCCGCTCCTGGGTGAGGATCGAGCGGATGCGGGACAGCTCCGGCAGGGAGACCGCGGGGTTGGTGCCGCTGATCCACAGCATGCGGATCGAGCCCTGCTCGGCGTAGCGGAACATCTGCATCGCGTGGGTGGGCGGGGCGTAGTGCGGGATCGTCTTCGGATCGACGTTCCAGACCTTCGCCAGGTCGGCGACATGGCTGTCGTTCTGCCAGTTGCGGAAGCCCGGCAGGTCGCCGTCGGCCCCGCATTCGCGGGTGTTCTGGGCGGTGGGCTGCCCGTTCATCTGCAGGACGCCGGCTCCGGGCCGCCCGAGCATGCCGCGGATCAGGTGCAGGTTGTTGATCTGTACGGCCGCGGCGGTGGCCTGGTGGGACTGGTAGACACCTTGCAGCACTGTGGACAGGAGGCGGTCGGCGGTGCCGAGGATCTCGGCGGCCTCGCCGATCCGGGCGGCCGGTACGTCGCAGATGCCGGCCGCCCACTCGGGTGTGCAGTTTTGGACCCGGGAGACGAGTTCCTCGAAGCCGACCGTGTGGGCCGCGATGTAGTCGTGGTCGACGCGGTCGCTGCGGATGATCTCGTTCAGGAGGGCGTTGAGCAGGGCGACGTTCGTGCCGACGCGGGGAGCCAGATGCACGGTCGCCTTGCGGGCCACCGGGGAGGGGCGCGGGTCGACGCACACCAGACGGGGCGGGTTGCCGCCCTCCAGCCGGTCGAGGATGCGCATCCACTGCACGGGCTGGGTCTCGGCGATGTTGTGTCCGAACAGCGCGATCACGTCGGCATGGTCGATGTCGTCGTAGCTGCCGGGCTGCCCGTCGCAGCCGAACGACTCCTTCAGCGCCTCGGCGGCGGTGGAGGTGCACAGGCGGGTGTTGCCGTCCAGGTGGTTGGTGCCGATCCCGGCCCGGGCCAGCACCGCGAGCGTGTAGTACTCCTCCAGGAAGAGCTGACCCGTGGTGTAGAAGCCGATGGATCCCGGGCCGCGTTCGTCCAGCAGTTCCCGGGAGCGGGCGACGATCCGGTCCATCGCGGTGTCCCAGTCGCATTCCACGAGACGTCCGTCCCGGCGGACCAGCGGCCTGGTCAGCCGGTCCGGTGAGGCGTTGGCCTGCCAGGCGAAGAGGTCCTTCGGTCCCAGTCGCCCGTGGTTGACCCGGTCCCCCGCGCGGCCCCGGACGCCGGCCATGCGCCCGTCCACCACCGCGATGTCCATCGCGTCCCCGTCCGAGTGCAGGATCGACGCGGCCTGCACCCACCGCTGCACCGCCCCCGGGTCGACACCCTCCTGGAGATAGGTGTCCACACGGGTGGGCCACGGCTCATCGCGGCCATACGGAGTACGGCTGCCCCACGGCTGTGCGATCCGATCCGTCGAAGCGTCCATGTCTGCCTCCCGACGATCGCCGACGTCCCCGACGAGCGTGACGCGCCGCCCGTCCTCGGTACCCGTGCCCACCGGTGTCTAACGCCGCCGCTTGCGCACCGGCCTTCGACGACGGTGGCGCAGCGGGGGACGACTACGGAGTCACTGGGAGCGTCGCCTGTTCCAGTCATCGTGCACCTCGCTGAGAGGTGTCAGATCCTGAGCACGCACAGTGAGCTGGACCGTTCCCCGCTGCCCCAGGGAGGCGGGAGGCTGGTGCGCCGCGACTCGGTCCCAGGGCGCGTAACGTGCTCGGGCGGTGGCCCGGCTGACCAGCCGCGCAAGGAGGCGCGGACGGTCGACCGGGCGGTGGTCATAGGCCAGCAGGCGCCCCCGCCGGCGCACGGCGACGACCAGCCCCTCGACCCGCATCCGCAAGCCCGCACCGTCCGCGGTCAGGACCCTTTCCTCAACCAGCCGGACATCGCTGACGTGGCCGACTTCCCGGCCGTCGGCGTCCATGATGCGGGCGCCCATGAGGTCAGCCAGACGCATGGCCCGCTCCTGGAAGGCGTCCGATGACGTTCTCGCGCGTCCAGTCCTCCAGCGCGTGGACGCCGGCCTGGTTCTGCGGCAGGCTGATGGTGAGGACGGCGCCGATCGCGGTGAGGTACTCGATGCCCAGGCGGGCCGGGCCGTCGTCGTTGCCGACCTTGAGGCGCCGCTGGACGGCGGCGAGCCAGCGGGCCGGTATGCCGCCCAGGCGTGGTGCGAGGGCCGCTGGTCCGACGAGTACGGCGGTGACGTAGGGGCGGCCGTCTTCGTCGTGTTCGAGTTCCAGGTCATCGACCTTGCACACCGGGTTCTCGTCCTGATCGACGACCTGGCGGTCGAGCAGGTGGAAGCGGGCGCTGTAGGCACGCCCGGCGCGGCGGCGGTCGCGCTGGAGGTCTTCGTGGCGAGTCATCACAGTCCTGCCTTGGTGGCGAGCATCAGCGGGATGGCGGCGGCCGCGGCGAGCAGCACGACGACGAGGTAGAGGCCGCCCATGATGTTGGCGAGTCGGCCGTTCACCGAGGCGCCCATGTACTCGGGGTCGTTGGCGACGACCAGGATGGGCAGATACGTCAGCGGCAGCGCCACGGCCGCGAACACCAGCGAGTACTCGGTCACCATGATCGGGTCCACGCCGGTGAGGATGAGCATCATCCCCGCGATCAGCGCCACGATGATCACAGCATGGAACCGTGAGGCGGTACGCGGCGCGGCGGTCTTTCCCCACATCCAGCCGAAGTACTGGGCCACCGTGTATCCCGAGGACAGCGCCGTCTCGAGCGCGGCGCCGAACGTGGCGGCGAAGACGCCGATCAGCACGAGCCCGAGCCCGATCTTGCCCACCGCGTATCCGACGGGGAGCACGACCTGCGACAGGTGGTCGACCGCGATCCCGGCCGGGTGCAGCAGCAGCGCGGCGGCAGTCATGATCGACAGGGCGAGCAGCCCGCCCAGGGGGAAGCCGATGAACGCGTTCGTCCGGGCGGTGATCAGGTCCTTGCGGCCCCAGCGTTCCTCGATGCCGCCGGAGGAGAAGAAGAACACCTCGTACGGTGTCATGGCGCTGGCGAACAGGGCGATGCCGTAATAGAAGTACGTCGGCAGGCCCTCCCCGACTGGTACGTCGGGGTGCGTGACCCGGTGCAGGACACTGCTCCACGACGGGTCGAGGCGGAGGACGGCGACGATGAAAACGATCAGCGCCAGCCCGGCGAGACCGAAGACCCGTTCCATCGTCTCGAACCTCGTCCGCCAGATCACCAGCCAGACCACCAACCCGACGGCCGGTACCCACAGCAGGTAGGCGACGGAGCTGATCAGCTCGATGGCCAGGGCGACACCGGCCAGCTCCGCCGCCAGCGTCAACACCGTCACCAGCAGCGAGCCGACCAGGTTCGCCAGTGCCACCCGGGGCCCGAGGCGTTCGCGTACCAGGTCGAAGGTCGGACGTCCGGCCACCGCCGCGACCCGGCCGGCCATCTCCGCGTACACGCAGATCCCGACGACACCCAGCACGAGCACCCATACGAGGGAGAAGCCGAAGCGCGCGCCCACCAGCGACGAGGCGACGAGGTCACCGATGTCGACGAAGCCGCCGATCGCGGTCAGGATGCCGAGCGTGACGGCGAACAGGCGCTTCACGACGACAGCTCCTGCTCCAGGCTGTCCAGCCGCTTCGCCACACCGGGCAGGGCCGTGCCTGCCTCGGGCAGGTCACGCACCTCTCCGCGCCGGGCGGCGATCCGGACGTCCGCCAGGGCGTCGGCCGCGTCCCCGAGAACCTCGCCGACCCGGTCACGCACGGCGTCGGCCTTCTCACTCGGCGGCTGCCGGGACTCGAACGTGCTCTGCGCCGCCAGAAGATCCGTCTCCGCCTCCCCGAGCAGACTGGAGATGTAGGGCCCGGTCACGTTGCCCTTCCCCGCAGCATGGACACCGATGAGGGCGGTGTTCACGGCGGAAGCAGCCGCCTCGACCGTGTTGGCGGCCTTACGCCGGTAATCCTCATCCGTACGTGACGAGCCCGCACAGCCGGCCAGGAACAGGAGGGCGGCCAGCCCACCGGCCGCGGCAGCGCGCCGTGAGCGGGGTTTCACCGGCCCCTGGCCACGAAGTAGACGCCGACGGCCAGCAGCACGATCAACTGGCCCCACGCAGCGAGAAGCACCAGCCCCTGATCCATGTGCCACCTCCACTGTCGGCAGGTGATCAGGTACCCGCATTCACCGCACCGACCCTCCGGGCGACCGGCGCGTGCCTGGATCCGATGCCTTGGCCGGTGGCTTGGGCCGTTTCGCTTGCTCGGATGATGGTCCGGGCAGACACCGACGAGGACCTCGACTGGGTCCTCTCGGCGGACTCACGATCGTGCGGCCCACCAGCACGCGGCTGGGGCGCGAGATGCCGCGCTTGCGCAGGTGCCCGGGCAGTGACTCCCGCCCCGGCGGACCAGCGGGCCACCGGCCTTCGACCGCGAGGCTTGCAAGCAGCGCAACACCGTCGAGCGGTGCATCAACCGCTTGAAGCAGTGGGGTCTGACCGGTGATCCAAACGAAACCGCGGCCCGCCACGCACTCGGCTCACACACACGCTCACGATGCACAGTCGGGCGGACGTGGCCCCTCAGTCCTTCCTGTGTGGTTCCGGCGAGGCGGAGCACGCCTGACTGGCACGGAGCATGGCTTCATAGAGGGCGCTGGGCTCGGGCGGGTCGGGCAGGGGGCCGCGGGCGGGGGCCTCGAAGGACTGGAGCATCAGGGCGACGACGCGTTTCCAGGCGTCGGGAGCGGCGTCGCCGGTGGCGTTGACGACGCCGGCAGTGGCCATGTGCACCAGCACCAGGTCCTCGGGGCTGAAGTCCTCACGCAGACGTCCTGCGGCCTTGGCGCGGCCGATGAGCTGGACGACGCCCTCGTACGCCTGGTCTCGGCGCTCCTCCAGAGCCTTGGCTGTGGGGAAGGTCATGGTCAACACGTCGGCGAAGCCGTAATCGGCGGCCTGCATCGCGCAGACGGTTTCGATGAACCCCGCCAGACCGCGCCAGGGATCGGGGTCGTCGAGGGCGACGCCGACCGCGTCGACGTAGGCGTCCATACGGTCGGCGAAGACCGCGGCGACCAGGTCCTCCTTGGTCGGGAACCGGCGGAACAGAGTGGCGATGCCGACCCCCGCCTCGCGGGCCACGGAAGCCATGGAGGCATTCAGGCCGTCCCGCCTGAACACCGTGCGCGCGGCGGCGACGATCCGCGCACGGTTGCGCTCGGCATCGCTGCGCAGAGGCTGTGCGGCTGGGGCATCGCTGGATCGGGCGCCGAGGTTCATGACACCCAGTCTACCGAATCGGAATGACCTATCCAGTTTCAGTGTTATCGTAGGCACCGCGGAACCGGACAGGCCTTTCCGGATCTCGAACCGGATAACCCTTTCCGTATCGAGCGACACGGATGTCAAGGAGTTGATGACCATGCGCTGCGCTGTGACATGGGCGATCGCGATCACCGTCACCTGACCAGTCCGTACCCCAGCCCCTTCCCACGAAAGGATTCACTGTGCCCAGCATCGCCATCGTCGGAGCCGGCCCCGGAATGGGCCTCGCCATCGCCCGCACTTTCGGCTCGCGCGGCTACGACGTCGCTCTCATCGCCCGCAACCGCGCCAAGCTCGACGACCTGGTCGGCCGGCTCACCGCCGAGGGCATCACCGCCGCGGCGTTCCCGGCGGACGTACTCGACCACGACGCGCTGACCCAGGCCCTCAAGGACGCCGCCAGCCGGTTCGGCGGCATCGACGTCCTGGAGCACTCCCCCGCTCCGGCCATCGACTCCGTGAACCTCACCTCCCCGTCCCAGACCAGCCCCTCCGATGTGCAGAGATGGATCGACCTCCTGCTCTCCAGCGCCATCACCGCCACCCAGGCCGTCCTGCCCGCGATGCGTGAGGCCGGCGCGGGCACCCTGCTCTTCACCAACGGCGCCGGCTCGGTCGACCCCATCCCGATGCTCGGCAACGTCAACCCCGCCCAGGCGGCGCTGCGCAACTGGGCGCTCAACCTGCACAAGGAGCTGGCCGGCACCGGTATCCAGGCCGCGCACGTCGCCATCGGCGCGTGGATCGGCGCCGGCGGCCCTCCCGGAGTCCCGACCGCCGAGGCCGAGGACATCGCCCCTCTCTACTGGGACCTGCACACCCGACGCGACGAAGCCGAGCGCGTCTTCCCCGTCTGACTCCTCCCGGCGCTCCCCCGTTGAATCCTGATCCGCTCAATCCTCATCCGCCGCGGCGATCCCCGCCGCGGCGCGACCGAAGAAGAAGGTTCCCGCTCGGATGAACGTGTTCCTGTGGATTCTGCAGGGCGTCCTAGCCGCGTTGTTCGCGGCCGCCGGCGTCACCAAGTCCACCCAGCCCCGCGAAAAGCTCATGTCCCAGCTGCCGTGGGTCAGTGACGTCTCGACACCCGTGGTGCGTCTGATCGGCGTGGCCGAACTCGCCGGCGCGCTCGGGCTGATCCTGCCGGGTGCTCTCGACATCGCCACCGTGCTCACCCCGCTGGCCGCCACCGGCCTGGCTGTGATCATGGTCCTGGCCATGGGCCTGCACGCCCGCCGCAAGGAACCGCAGGCCATCGGGTTCAACGCGATCCTGCTCATCGTCGCCGCGGTCATCATGTGGGGCCGGTTCGGGCCCTAGTCCGCCTGCCCGGTTCGGGCCCTAGTCCGCCTGCCCGGTTCGAGCCCCGGTGATCCGGGGCTGGCCGAGCATGCACGAGGTAGTCCCGGTCAGCCCACCTTCTCACCCAGCCGTCAGCTCCCGCACTGATCAACCTGCTTCACCTGCGGCGCCCGGAGCGGGCTGATGTCCAGTGCTGTCAGTTCATGGGGCTGAGCGATTGAGAGTTCGTTCAACGATCGATCCCAGACCGTCCCGTCGCGATCGGCGAAGGTCATGCGGGCAACCTCCCAGTTCGTATCGGACAGGAGCTGCTCCTTCCCCTTGGAGCTGCTGCCGTCGCTGGCTGACAATCGCAGTTGTGCCGCGGGGTACACGACCTCGGCGCAGGGGCGGAGTTTTTTCACTGTGAGCATCGCGTCCTGGTCCTGGTCGGCACCGACTGTGATGGTGATGAAGACCATAGAAATCGCGTCGGGCGACCTGTTCACGACGTGGACAGCCTCAGCAGGCGGATTCCCCGCCGCCGATGGCCGCTACCGCGCCGAGCACTGTTGCTGCCACTGTGACGTGATGCGACCACCTAGTGCCACGTAGACGCTGCCAGAGTGTTCGCGATGACTCGTCCTCGGGCTCGGGCGCGGGTGCGGGTGGCTCCTCGGGAATCCGTGCTCTCACGCGGACCGGAGCGGTGCGCTGACGCGCGAGACGCAGGCGGACATGCCGCTGTGGCTCGTTGGTCACTCGTCCCCCCTCGCCTTTTCCGAGGCACCGACGCTCCCACAGACATGCAACTGCCGCAGCCTACTTACCAATCACGTGCGGATACACCGCAACTGGCCCGCCTTGCTGGGCACTTCGGCCGAGTTGCAAGGGCTGCGGGACTCACAGGACGGGCAGCGCCGGTTCGCTGGGGTCGGGGCCGGGCCCCCGAAAAGTGCGCGGGCCCGGCCCCGAAGCGTGGACACCCCTCTGACCTGGGCCAGAGGGGTGCGACAGGACGAGTCGGGCTGTACGCCGGGTTCTCCAGACGCATCCTTCTGACCTGCGGCTTTGCGGGCCGAACCGGCTGTGACCTGCTAGGACGGGTCGCAGAGGCGATCGGAGGCAGTCAGAGGAAATCGCTCTGATTCGACCCCGGATCGACCCGGGTCGCTCAGAGGCAGCCAGAGGCAACCCCTCTGTCCCTGCCGTCTGAGCGACCTGGGAAGTCCGGGGACGGACAGGCCGACAACTCGGGCTCCTTCCCGGTCTCCCCGGTCGAACCGCGATGGGGCTGCCTGCCTCCCCCGGAGCCAGGCACACGAAAGCCTCCAGGACGGCCATCCTGGAGGCTCTTCGCTGGCACCGATCGGAGGTCGGTTCCGGACATCACCCGTGGTTTTTCGCGGGCCAAGGTGGTGTCCATGTCTTTCGCGAGACGACCCCAGAATGCCATACGACGTACCCCATTCGCAGCACTCGCTGAAGGCTTCACCTCCAGGAAGAACCAATGCAGAGGCAGTCACAGACAGTCACACCGCACCCCTGGGGCTCGCCCACCTCCCGTCGGCCGCTGCCGACTTGGTGCTCCTCGGTGACCTCACTGGTCGCTACGCCGCTGGCAGCTACAGCAAGCTCGGCCGTGACGGAGAGGTCGTTCGCCGAACTGCCCGACAGGGGTTGTCTGAGCACGGGCATCGCGTCACTGCCGCCATCGCCTGCCATGTCGCACGTTGCGGAGGAACCCTTGATCAGCTCACCCAACTTCTCATGCACCCGGACCACGAGGGCGGTAGGCATCCGCAGTACATAGCACAGCGCTCCGGACAGGCTCGCGCCCTCGCATACATCCGTCGAGTCTGGGAGAGGGCGTGCGAAACGGTCCGTAGCACCGCGAGGGTCGAGTCACGCGAACAGTCCTATGAGGACCTCGCAGCTCTGCGGGCCCGTATCGAGACGACCCCGTGGCGCGGGGAACGGGGCAGGACCGCCCTACGTGTCCTTCGAGCCCATCTGAACTTCGCGGAGATCGCCGGCGGGCGCCTGCATGCGGCCAGCGAACGCCAAGCGGCCGAAGAGGCCGGGGTGTCCAGGCAGACCTTGCGCAAGGCGTACGAGACCGTCCTCAAGCCTGGAGGGTGGCTGCGCCGGCTGAAGGTCGGACACGGCCGCGAAGGCTCGACTTGGTACCTCGGTGACGGGCCGGGGTCTGCCATCCAGTCACCCGTATCTCGTTCCCGTACCACTCAGTTCCCCCCCGACCCGGCACTTGAGGAGTGGAACACCTCTGAGACGGGCCTCTCTGCCGACATCGATTCCGTCGTCATCGGTCGCCTCATGGGACACGATGCTTTCACGCACCACGCGCTCGGCAGTTCGGCACTCATGGTGATCGGTGCTCTGCACGCCCGTCCCCACCAGACCGTCAGCGAGCTCGTCGTCACGGCATCCGTCTCACGGGCCACCGCCTATCGAGCCCTGAACCGGCTCCTGGCCCATGGCCTGGTCCGCCACACCGGCGAAACCTGGTCACTGGCCCCGCAGGCCCTCGAAGGCGTCGGTAACAGTCACCCGGACGCTGTTACCGACCACCGAGGCACACCTGCGAGCGGTTGGGACCGGATTGCCGACCAGTACGGAACCGCAGGGATCTCGGCAAACCGCAAGGCGCTGCACGCTGCTGAGAGGGCGGCGTACCGCGAGGCGCTGGAAGGCCTGTCGGAGCATCGCGCCAAGGCCCTGGTCGTCGTTCGCGCAGGCCGACAGGTGCTGGTTCCTTCCCCCCGTCCCGACGAGGTCTCAGCTGAGTGGCGCGGGCCTCGCGGAAGCGTGCTGGACCCGGTCACAGGAGCACCGGACCCGGAATGGCGGATCGCCACTGACGGCCGCTTGATCCTCATCACCCCGCGCGACGAGCGCTCGTACGACGAACTCACCGCCGCCTACACGGATGCACTCAGAGAATGGGAGTCCGCCGCATGACCGAACCACGCCCAGTACCGGGCGACCATGGAGTGCCCAGCACTCCCGAGGCCCTGCGGGAGCGTTACGAGGCCGGATCCACAGTCCAGGAACTCGTGGCGATCAGCGGCCTTTCGCACGGCACGGTCATCAACCGACTGCGTAGCGCCGGAACGGTGATGCGCACTCCGTGGGAGACGCGCCGGATGCGTGAGGCTCCGGCTCGCCGCCGCTTGGCCTCTCACCTGCGTCGACTGTACGAACAGCACGGCGCCACCCTAGCGGAGCTCGCTCTCGCGGGGGCCAAGACCAAGCGTGCCGCCCGTCAGCTGCTGATCGAGGCCGGCGGCAAGCCGCGTACAGCGCAGGAGACCCTGCGCATTCGATCCGCGGCGAGGGCCGCCGAACGGCAGAAGCTGATGACGGCGCTGCGGAAGAAGTACGAAAACGGAGCCGCGGTCTCGGGTCTCGCCGCGGAGCACCACCTATCCGTCGCAACCGTCTATCGGCTCCTCCACCAGGCCAAGACGCAGATGCGGCCGCACGGTGCTGCTGGACAGCGTCGGGACAGGACCGACCCGTGATCAGACAGACGCCGACGCACGTCCGTCTCACTCCGCGCAGCAGGCCTAGTCAGAACGCGCAGGTATCACCGCATCCGGCCCGGCCTCCGCCGAGGACCGGCGATCACTTCGACTTCCGGGCGCCTGCCCGTAACGGCAGGCACCCGGAGGGCCTCCCGTCAGGCAGTTGCTCCACACAAAGCCTTGTCCGCTGCCTGGCGAAAGAACTCAACTTCGCATTCTAGGAGTACAAGCACACGTGAACGAGCTCACTCGCGAGAAGACGCTGGCAGCAGCAAAGACCAGCAGCCGGGAAGCCTTTGTGGTCGTCGTCGGAATGCTGAAGGGCGGCGCTGGCAAGACCACATCGGCCTGGTTCATTTCCCTCTACTACGCCGCGGTCCTCGGACTGCGCACGCTGCTGCTGGACGCCGACGCCATCAGCCAGTCTGCCTACGACTGGTTCAAGGTCGCCCAGGCGGAGGGCTTCGAGATCCCGGAGAACCTGGTGGTCGAGCGGTACCCGTTCGACGACATCGCCGAGTACATCCAGACCAAGCGCGCCGAGTTCGGCGCGATCGTGGTGGACGCCGGCGGCGGCAGCGCCAGGATCTTCCACGAGGCTGTTACCGAGGCGGACCGGCTGATCGTGCCCGTCGCCCCTACCAAGATCGAGCGCCGCAAGCTCGTGGCCACCTTCGACGAAGCCGAGCGCGCCGCCGCCCGCAACGAGCGTGACGTCACCGCCCACGTGGTGCTGGTCAAGGCGGACGACCGCACCAGCCTGCCCCGCAGGGCGAAGGAAAGCCTGCTGAACCCCCCGAAGGGCGAGGGGCTCGGCGAGGACCGTGACGGACCGTTCCCCCTGACGGACACCGTGATCCATTCCTGGGTGCACTACATGGAGGCCTTCGGCGAGGTGCCGACCGAGCTGAGCGAGTACGCCGAGCTGATGAAGGAGCTGGACGCAGCGTGACCGAGAACAACGACAAGCTGAAGCCTCCGACTCGGCGCCCCCGCCCGAAGGGCCACGTGCTCGGCGGCGTCAAGAAGGCGGCAGCCGCGCCTCCGCCGCCGGCCGAGCTGACCCGTGAGCACCTGGTTGCCGAGCAGGCCCACCCCGCGGACACCGATCTCGCGGCGCCCTCCGCGGCGGACAGTGGACTCCCGCCTCGGCCGGCTGCCGGCCGCGTTGAGTCGCCCGCGACAACGCACGAGGCCTCCGCGACGAAGGAGCCAGAGCAGGTGCGGACCGCCGCGGAGCCCGATGGAGACGCTGATCGCGCGTCGAGTGCCTTCCCTGTTGCCGCTCCTGCTGAGGCACCGTCCGAGGGACGTGAAACGCGGCACGACGATGCCGGACTGTCCGAAGACGGGCCGCTGCCGGCGGGTCCCCCGACTGCGCCTTCGCCCGACCCCTTGCCCCAGGGCAGCAGGCAGGCCTCCGCTCCGCCTTCTCCCGGTGCTCCTTCGACCCCGGCGTACGGCTCCTCCGAAGTGGCCGTACGGGACTCTGCGCCGACTGCACAAGGACCGTCATTCCCCATGCGGGCAGGAGCAGCAGCTCCTCCGTACGAGAGGGAGGCTCCACCGGAGGCGACATCCGATGAGGGTGCGCCGTGGACGCAGGGGGCGGGCCGCCCGAAGGACATCCCAGAGGCTGCCGCAGTCCTCAATCAGCGCCACATCGCGCGCGAGAGCCTCGACGCCTCCGTCCCCGCAGCGCTGAAGCTCAAGAAGCGGATCAAGCGCTTCGCGCTCGACAACGACCTCGACCACCTGCCCATCGGTGACATCGTCTGCGTGGCAGTGGACGAGTGGCTGAGCCGCCGCGGGTTCTGACGACCGCTCGTCGATCGGGGCGACCCGCCGGCACAAAGGCTGGTCGCCCCGCTTCGGCGACTATTCCACTAGTCCACTAGGCGGCTAGCTAGCCGCCTAGTCGCCTCGACGGGAGCCATTCCGTGCGCAACCTCGCTACCTATGCCAGCCAGCTGCGCGCTGTTGCCGACGCCCTTGAAGCACAGTCGGAGTCACAAGGTGATCCGCTTGCTCCCCATCCGGACACCCTGAAGGTCCTCAACAGTCGGCACACCAAGCGCGGCCAGCTGAACTACGCCGTCCCGGATGTCCTTCAGCTCCAACGGCGTATCCGCCGCTGCAACGCCGACACCGAGATACCCCACGGGGACATCGTCGCCCTGGCCCTCGACGCCTGGCTCCGGGCCAAGGGCTATCCGCCTAATCTGAAGCAGCTCGGGGACCAGACACCATGACGGCGTACACCGGTCAACTCCCGCTGCTGGACATCGGCGAGGACCGACAGATCCCGGCAACCCGAGGAGAGCAGCTGTCCCTTCTGGGACACCCGACACCGGTCCGACTGCCGGCCGATCTGTGGTTGAGCTGGCTGACTGACGAGGCCATAGTCGCTCGCTTCAAGGCCAAGTGCTACGTCCGTTCAGCGGCGCAATGCTGGCCATGGCTGGGCGCCGTCAGCTCAACCGGCCACGGATCATTCCGCGCCGCTAGCCTCCCGGGACCATCTCGCAGAGGCACGGTGCCAGCTCACCTCTTCGCTTACCAGTTGGCCAACGGCGTGGTCACCCGGACGGGATGGTCCTCCGCTGAGGATCCTGTCATCTGCCACACCTGTGACTTCCACGGCTGCACCAACCCCGCCCACCTGCGGCTTGGGACAGCTGCAGAGAACCGAGCCGAGTGGTCGCGACGGCGGCACAATCCCCATGGTCCACTCGCAGACGTACGCGGGGCTGCTGGCCGAACACGGGCCATCGCTTCGGCGATCCTGGCGGGCCTCAGAGCCGACGAATCTCGAGATCGCATCGAAGAGAGAATCCGTGCCGCGGAGGAAGCGGGAGTCCCGCTGACCCTGTGGTGACAACGCCACTCTTCAGGACTGTCACGTCCAGGCCGCCGGCGGCCTTAAGGTCCAACGGCTTTCCCCTCCCCAGCAGAAGTTGAGTGCCTGGCTGGCCGTCGATCGCTGCCGCCGAGACACCGCGTCCTGCGGGCCAGGCCAAGAGTCCGCTGGCGGGTCGGCCAAAGGGAAGCCATACGCGGCCTGGACGGCGGCTATCGCCTGCTCGTAGGCGTCCGTCTCGGTGTCGATCGTCAGCCGCCCGGCGCACCACAAGATCGGCGCGAACACTAGCGCAGAGGCCCGAAGGGGGCGGCCGACGGCTCAGCTGCCCGCTGCGGCGGCCGGACGGGGCACGCCGGACGGGTGGGGAACGGTCATCGATTGTTGCTTCCTCCGGCTGGCGGCCGGATCGGCGAGTCCACCGTGAAGGACGTGTGAGAGGGAACAAGGGTGGACCCGGCGGAATCAGTCCCTAGGGCAAGGGCAGCGTGATGCCGGACGCCCCTCCGGTACGGGGACACCGTCGCCCGCCACGCTGCCGAACGGTGACGCCACCCGCACGCTGGCACCGCGCCCGCCCGGACCTCCCCCCCTGCAGCGCGCCGCTTTGCGGCAGGCCGTCAGGGAAGGGGGCAAGGGGAGTGCCGGTTGCTACTGGGGGCGGCGTCCGGTGACGTCGCCGCCGGGGTCGTCGGGCAGGGCGATGCGGGCGGTAATGCGCTTGCCGACCGGCTCTCGCTGGAGCTCGAAGCCCTGCGCGACGGGCCAGCGCAGGGTCTGCAACAGCAGCAGTCCCCGGTACGGGTTGACCACCGCCCGGCGTTCGCGGTTGCGGATCGCGACCTTGGCCAACGAGCCTGGTCTTGGAGAGAACTTCCACCAGCAGCGCGTATGGGCGGTCCGCGTGCCGTGATGCGGGAGCGATGTAGTACGGCCGGTCGTAGCTGATCGGGACCACACCGTGCGGCTCGATGAATCCACCACCGTGATCGTGTGCTTGCTCCAGCGCCGCCGTCAGGTCGGCCCACCAGGAGTCCGGCAGTTGGAGGTCGTGCCGGAGGATCGGGTCGCGGTGTGCCTCGTCGGCAGGCTGCGCCGTCGCCCTGTCCGATGAGTGCGGCGACCCGCCACCCTGTCACACGATTCATCCCGTCCGGGCGGGGAGGAGAGTTGTTCTCCGTTGTGGAAGCGGCGGCAAACGGAGTCGGGCTGGGCCTACCTGATCGGACTGCCCTCGTACCGAGACCGTGAGGACGGCAGCGCGGAGCCCGCGTACACGTCGGGCATCTCTAGCCGTTCGTTGATGAGTTGTGGAGGCAGCGGAGTACCGGGTGTGTGGGTTCGGGATCCCGACCATGTGCGGCCGGTCGACGGTGCCGACTACGACCAGGTCGCCACCGAGCGCCTGGAGCCGTCGCCCAAGTCGGCGTCCGCGAGGTGCTCGGGGAGCACCGTCCTTCGGGGTGGGCGTTGCAGAAGGTGAGCGGCGGGCGCTGCCCCGCCGAAGGTGTTCTGCCCGTCGGGTGATCCGCACCCCGGCTCCGTGGCCGTGGGTGTCGCACGGGGAACGATCTTTCGACCCCACAGGCAGGAAAGGACGGTCATCGTGGCCAAAGCATCGTTCCCGGTACCCGCTGATGAGCCCGAGCGTCTACGAGTCCTGCAGCGGTACGGCATCCTGAGGGCACCGGTCCCGCCGGACCTGGCGTCGATCGTGGAACTCGCCTCCTATGTCTGCCAGGTCCCTCATTCGGTGATCAACATCATGTCCGCCGAGCACGCCAACCTGATCGCCGCGGTCGGCTTTGAACCAACGGTGTGTGACCGCAGCGACTCCATGTGCGCGGTCACCATCGTCGAGCCCGCCCCCGTGTTCGTCCCGGACGCCCGGCTGGATCCCCGCTTCGCGGACAACCCCTGGGTCAGTGGTGACCTCGGCGACATCCGCTTCTACGCCGCGTCCCAGCTGCGCACCCCCGAGGGACCGGTCCTCGGCACCCTGTGCGTCTTCGACACCCAGGTCCGCCAGCTGACCGCCTCGCAGCGCGGCGCGCTGGACAAGCTGGCCCGTATGGTCGTCGACGTCCTCGACCTGCACCGTCACCAGGCACTGCTTCATCAGGCACTGCAAGCCGCCGATGTGGCACGCTCGGAACTCGAACGCTCCAACCGGGCCCTGCAGCAGTTCGCCGGACAGGTCAGCCACGACCTCAGGAACCCGCTGACCGGCATCCTCGGCCACGCCGAGAATCTCATCGACATCCCGGCGATCGCCAACGACCCCGACGCCTCCTTCTGCGCCCAACGCGTCATCGGCTCCGCCCATCGCATGCGCACCATGATCGAGGATGTGCTCGCCCTGGCCAGCGCGGGGGGACAACTCCACCTTGAGCCCGTGAACCTGAACGCCCTCGTCCACGCCGTCATCGAGGACCTCGACAGCCCCATGCGCACCCACCGTGCACGCGTCACTGTCGAGGACCTGCCCGTCGTGATCGCGGATGGGACCCAGTTGCGCGTGCTGCTGCAAAACCTCGTCAGCAACGCTCTGAAGTTCCGCAGGCCCGACCGCCCTTGCCAGATCGTCATCACCGCCCACGCACACGGGCACGGCTGGGAGATTGCTGTCATCGACAACGGCCGGGGTATCCCGCCGCAGGACCGGCAGCGTGTGATGGACCTCTTCACCCGTGTGCACCCGGACGTCGAAGGCTCCGGCATCGGACTGGCCACCTGCCAGCGGATCGCCACAGCACACGGCGGCGCCCTCCGCCTCCAAGAGACACCCGGCGGCGGCACCACCGCCGTGCTCACCCTGCCCACCGACACCACACCGAACTGACCGCCGCCCCCGACTCACATGCTGCTGGGCGAGTACGGAGGCGACGATGCGAGGCCACAGATATTCGCCGCAGCAGCCCTCACCAGTGGGATGCCATCACCGGTGATCGACCAAGCCGTGCTAAACGGGGTTAGTCCAGGTCGGTGGTGCCGACGGCGGCGCCGGGCCGGTTGCGTGCCCAGCGTGTGAGGTCGCCGAGTGCGGTAGAGCGCCGGGAAAGGATCGACCCACCGTCTTGCGCCGCTGCATGAGTCAGGCGGCTGTCCGGACCGGACAGCCGCCTCATTCTGCGCTTTTGCTGCCCACTCAGCCGCGCACGATGTTCCGCGCCTGTGACCCTTTCTGCCCCTGGCCGATGTGTGCCGGGATGCACAGCCTTTACCGATGCCTGCTGGCGGCCGATGCCCAGTCTGTGCGACGTTGGACGGACCACCAGCCTGGTCTGGTAGGAGGCTCGCGCCCTCCCCTGAAGGTCACCTTGCGTGGCCGGGCGGCGGTGCGGGTTGTCTTGCTCGACTGTGCGTGCCCCCACGTCACGCGCTTGATACCCCCGAATCCGGGGTGTGATGGGCTCGACCCCCTGGAAGCGAGAGGGGCGAACCATGAACGACTTCACCGTCACGACCCAACAGCACGCAGACCGTACCGTCGTCACCGTGGCCGGGGAGATGGATCTCGACTCGTGCCCCGCTCTCGAAGAAGCAACGCTGGTCATCCCCCTCGCCGGGAAGACCTTGCACCTGGAGATGTCCGGGGTGTCCTTCATGGACTCCGTCGGCCTGAACCTCCTGCTGAACCTGCGCCGCCGCCTGCTGGCCGAGGGCGGCCGGCTCCTCATCACCGATCTTCAGACCCAGCCCGCGAGCGTGCTGCGCCTGACCGAGACCGACGCTCTGCTGACCCCCGACGCCGCACAGGCCGCCTGACCGCTCGGAGCCCCTTTTCCTCAGACAGCTCTCGTGGAGCAGGCTGGCCCACGATGGCGGCGAGCGCGCCTGCCTTGGCCTAGCAGGCCCAGTCGATCAGCCCGGCCTCCAGGCGGGCCAGGCGGCACAAAAACCGTTCAGCCCCCGGCGCGGCCTTACTCCCCGCCCATGAGCAGTCCATGATCCTTCGCGGATCGGCACCCACACCCGGCATCGGCTCCCCGATTGCCAGCCCAAGCCCGGAAGAGCAGCCCGATCCCGGGCCCGTGTCTATGTCGTCCAGACGGCACTGCCCACCAGACGCAGGAACTGCTTCTGACCGACGCCGACGCCGCCGACTGGCTCACCGCCGCGGCGGCCGGAGAGATCTGACTCCGGCCCGGACACACCACGTCCTACGCGATCGGCATGACGCCCCGGCGTCCGTCACAAGGGAGCCTGATCGCTCTCGCGGACGTGTTGGGTGGAACTGCACAGCGAGGCCATGGGCGTGCAGATGATCCGGGCCGACACGATCGTGCAGGTGTGATGGGACGCCGAGCAGCCTGCGGATCCGACCAGCGGACTCAACGGCGGTCAGGAAGTCCGCCAGGACGTAAAGCAGGGCGCCTGTGCCTGTAGGCCCGGCCTTGCCCGGTCGGGGACTTTGCCCGTGCCCGGCTCAGTGCGCCAGCAGCTCCCGTCTTATGGCCGGCAGCGTCATCGTCTGCCACACCAACCAGTGACCGGCCGGGCGCGGTGACGCCCGGGTGCACGGCTCGTTGAGCAGAATGCCTCCCCGGCACAGCGCGGGGCCCCGGCGCTGTCATGGCAGAGGGAGCCGGGGTCCTGCCTCACCTCTTCAGCCGGATTGTATGAAGTCACGTCGGCTGCGCTGATGGCGGTATCGCTGAGTGCCGGACAGGGTGATGCGGGCCGTGATGCCCTCACCGGCCTCGTGCTGTAGTGGGGCGGCGGCGTAGCCGGGCGTTGGAGGCTGTACGAGGGTCCGTTCCGGACGAAGTCGGCACGGACCCTCTGTGCCTCTCGCGGCCGGGGCTGCTCATGCGCCGGCCCTGCCGGGCGCGTACGGTCAGCTCCTCCCCAGAATTGCGTCGAGCGCCGCCCATTGCCGCAGTTCAAGCAGCACTCAGCTTTGTCCAAGAGGGTGCCGGTCTGTACCCGAAGTCCAAGGGGCCACCGGTCGATGTCCAGGACCAGCGGGACGGTGCGAGGCGGGGCGACGGCCGCGCCGACCATGGGGGTTCGCGGTGAGGTGCGGTGGTGGGTCAGGGTGCAGTGAAGACGACGCTGGCGAAGGCCAGGCTCGCCGAGCCCTTCGGCGGCAGCGTGCCCAGCGGCTCGCCCTGGCAGGCAGGGCTGGGATACAGCGTGACGTTGCTGCTGGTGTTGTTGGTCGTCGGGCCGTTGGCGGTGGTCTGGATGCACGAGGCGTCGGCTGGGTTGTTCAGCGTGACGGGCAGCTTGGTGTAGGCGTGTGTGTAGGTGAACGTTCCGGTCGCCGCGTGGGCGCTCGTGGGCACCGCGACGGTGAGCAGCGTGGCAGCGCCGGCAGCGGCTATGACCGCGGGGATGTGTCTTCTCATGACGTCCTCCTGTGAGGGGAAGGGATCACCTTTCACAACAGATACGGCAGACGCGCAGGTCCGGCCTTTCGAAGCGCGCCGTTCGTGTCTCATGGCCACCTCTGTCAGGGGGTTGTGGTGGCCTGGTCGGTGGCTGTGAGGGGCAGGCGTGCGGTGACGGTGGTGCCCTGGCCTTGGCGGGAGTGGATTTCGGTGGTGCCGCCGTGGTTGTCGATGATGGTGCGGACGATGGTCAGGCCCAGACCGGTGCCGGGGATGGCCGCGTCGTTGGCGTTGGAGGCGCGGAAGAAGCGGGTGAACAGCTGTTTCTGCTCGGCTTCGGGGATGCCGATGCCGGTGTCGCTGACGCTGATCACGGCGTGTCCGTCCTGCTGGGCAGCATGGACGCGGACCTGCCCGTTGTGGGGGGTGAACTTGACGGCGTTGGAGAGCAGGTTCATCAGGACCCGGTCGAGCTGGTCGATGTCGGCTTCGCAGACCAGCGGCCGGTCGGGGCAGTCGGCGTCGAGGTGCACGGCGGCGGCTTCGGCGGCGGGCCGGATGGCGTCGACCGCGGCAGTCACCAGGTGGCGCAGGTCGACCGGTTTCTTGTGCGAGGTGTACTTGCCGGATTCGATGCGGGAGAGGGTCAGCAGGTCCTCGATGAGCGTGCGCAGGCGGTGGGCGTTACGGGCGATGACGTCGAGCATCTTGTGCTGAGTGTCGGTCAGCGGGCCGGTGTCTTCGTCTTCGAGGAGTTCGATGTAGCCGACGATGCTGGTCAGCGGGGTGCGCAGTTCGTGGGAGACGGTTGAGAGGAAGTCGCTCTTGGCCCGGTCCAGGGCACGTAGTTCTTCGACCAGGTGTGCTTCTTGCTCGTAGAGCATGGAGGTGTGCAGGGCTCGGGCCACACTGATGGCCATGGCTTCGGCTGTTTCGACCTCCACGCGCTGCCAGGGACGCTCGCGCCGGGTGCGGGCCAGGCAGATGGCTCCCAGGGGTTCGTCGCCGACGCCGAGCGGGACGACCGCCACCGCGTGCAGGCCCAGCCTGGCCGAGGCGGTGCGGTTGGCCTCCGGCAGGCCGATCTCGCCGAAGGAACCGGGCGCGCCGGGCACCGGCCGGGTGGTCGCGAGGTAGCCGGTCAGGTCCGGGACCAGCCAGGCCGTTCCCTGCTGGTAGTGGTCACGGACCACGTCGGCGGGGATGCCCGGCAGGGCTTGCTGGGTCTCGGCTGGCAGCAGGCCTTTTTCGGCCGACCAGGCCCGCACGACGGGCACGAGCGGACTCTCGCCATCGCGCAGGAGGAGGAAGACGTAGTCGGCGTCCAGGCCCTCGCCGATCCCGGCGCACGCTTTGTCGAGCACCTCATCGACGTCCAGGCGCTCGCGGATCCGCATCCCGGCCTGCCGGGCGATCTCCGCGAGCCGGTTGCGGTCCTGCTCGATGCGGCGCAGGCGGTCGCTCTCGTCGGCCAGCTGGTTCACAGACTCGGCCACCGCCCGGGTCTCGCGGGGCCCCTCCGGCCGGACACGGGCGGAGTGCTCACCGGCCGTCAGCCTGGCAAGCGCCTGCTGGATCTGCCTCAGCGGGCTCACCACGCCACGCGTGGCCCGCCTCGCCGTATACAGAGACAGGGCAAGGGCTGCAGCGACCAGGGCCGTGAGCGCCGCGATCCCCGCGGTGATGGTGGTGTCCGAGCGGTCCTGCAGCCGCTCAATTTCGCTGCTGAGCTGGGCCTGCAGCTGCTGATTGGTGTCAGCGAATCGCTCGAGCGCGGCACTGCCCGTGCGGGCGAGCTTCACCGCCTGATCACTTCGGGGCGACGCCTTGCCCTGCTCGTCAGCGATCCTCACATACGCCCGCAGCTGCCGCTGCTGCCTGTCGAGATTGTCCTCCATCGCGGGCGTGGCGTAGCGGCGTACCACAGCCAGCAGGTCCGGATAACGGTCGCGGGCCTGACGGTAGTCATCGAGCAGGCCACGGTCGCCAAGGAGAAGGTAGCCGCGCATCGAGCGCTGCATCTGCACCGCCTCCTGGTGCAGGCGCATATTGGCGGCCCAAGCAGGCTGCACACGGGTAGCGATCCGGTCCTGCACGGCGTTTTCCATGACCGCCCCGGTCACCGCCCCCGCCCCCACCAGAGCGATGAGTGCGGTAAGCACGCCGAACGCAAGGCCCAGCCGCCGCCCGACGCAGTCACCCTCCGCCCCCATAAAGCCCGGCCTCTTCACGTGTCCTCGCCTCCTGGCAGACCTCACCGGCCGGCCCTGGCCAGCACCGCCTCGACCCGGCTGGACAGCTCCCGAGGGCTGAACGGCTTGGTGATGTAGTCGTCCGCACCCGCGGCGAAACCCGCCTCCACGTCGCCTTCCTGGGAGCGGGCGGTGATCAAAAGGATCGGCAGCGCCGCGGTTCGGGGTGCGGCACGCAGCTGGCGGCAGACGTCCAGCCCGGACATGCCCGGCATGCGGATGTCCAGCAAGGCGATGTCCACTGCCTTCTCCTCCAGGGCCTGAAGCGCCTGCAGGCCGTCTTCGACGGCCGTCACCTCATGGCCGTCCTGCGTCAGCTTGAACGCGACCAGCTCCCGGATGTCCGTGTCGTCGTCCGCGACCAGCACGTGGGCCATCAGTCCTCCGGGGCCTGGGAGGCTCTGTAGGAGTCGACGATCTCGGTCACCGACGCCCGCCCGAACGGCTTCGCCAACAGCTCCGTCGCCAGATAGAGCAGATCCGGCGAATCAAGCACGGAGGAAACCACCAGATGACACCTCCTGGTCCGCTCGTCCGCACGCAGCCGGCGCACGATCTCCCGGCCGTCGATATCCGGCAGCAGAATGTCGATGATCACCATGTCCGGAGGATCCGCGAACGCCAGCTCCAGGCCCTTCACGCCGTTCTCTGCTGCCGACACCCGGCAACCCAGTGCCCCCAGATGCCGCTCCAGCAGTACCCGCAGATCCAGCTCATCCTCGATCACCAGCACATGCGGATGCTCCACCACGGCCTCCTGTCAGGAGAGCGGGAACTCTCAAGATCAATGTCACATTGCTGGACATATACCGCATCCGCACGAAAGGTTCCGCCCCCTGGCAACGACGCGCCGACGCACGACACACCCGGCACTTCGACACCACGTTCCTTACAGTCATCCGGACATCAATATGGGCAAATCCGGCTCACACACGTGTGCCAGCCGCTGAAGGAAGGGCCTGAAATGAGATTCCGGTTGCGCGGCCGCCGCGCATGTCTGACCCTCACGGCCGTGCTGGCCGTGTTCTCCCTGGGCTGCGGGGAAGCTTCCACCAGCGCGCTGCCCGCGCCGCCGCAGGGATGGCGTGTGGAGTGGGCGGACGACTTCACCGGCCGCGCCGGCAGTCTTCCCGACCGCAACCGGTGGATCATCGACGTGGGAACCCAATACCCGGGCGGACCGCCGCAGTGGGGCACCGGCGAAGTCCAGACCTACACCGACAATCCCGCCAACCTCCGCCTGGACGGCCAGGGCCGCCTGCGCATCACACCACTACGCGACCGCGCCGGCCGATGGACCTCCGGCCGTATCGAGACCCGCCGCAGCGACTTCCAGCCGCCGGACGGCGGCAAGCTGCGCATCCAAGCCCGCATCCAGCTGCCGTCCGTGACCGGGCCCGCCGCCGAGGGGTACTGGGCGGCCTTCTGGACACTGGGAGCCCCCTACCGCCAGGGAGTACCCGCACCACAGGCCGGCGAGTTCGACATCATGGAGAACGCCAACGGGCGCAACCGCATCTGGGGCGCAATGCACTGCGGCACACCCGGCGGGGAACCCTGCAACGAGAACACGGGCCTGGCCGCCGACACCCCCTGCACCACCTCACCCTGCCCCGGCAACTTCCACACCTACACCCTCGAATGGGACCGCAGCAGCCCCACCGAACACCTGCGCTGGTACATCGACGGCAGACTCTTCCACACCGTCAGCTCCACCCAGGTCGCCCCAGCCGCCTGGAACGCCGCCACAGGCCACGGACACTTCATCCTGCTCAACCTCGCCATCGGCGGCAGCTTCCCCGACAACATCGCCGGCCACCAGACACCCACCACAAGGACCAGGCCCGGCAGCCCCATGCTCGTCGACCACGTCACCGTCCTCACCACCTCCCGCTGACAGCACCCCAACAGCGCCACCCAGTACTCGGCGCCATCACCGCGGTAGCGCGGTCACCATGCCGTTCGTCATGATCACGGCGACGTCCGCGCCGTGCACCGGCCGGGCGGTTCCGTTGAGGACCTGCATATCCGGCGTGCCCACGCCGAGCCGCGGGCACCGTTGCGGCGGTGTTTGCACTGGATCACCCAGCGCCGCCCGAACGGGTCGGTGGCCTTCACATCCGCGCCCAGATCGCCCCCGCCGCCGACCCGCTGAGCGTTCCTGCAGCCGTCCCCGGACGCCCTTGATCCCTGCCATGCTGGGGGCCACGGCCCACCGTCCGTACCCGGTCCTCGCCCGCGCGCTGCGGCAGATCATGCGCAGGCACCGAAACGAGATGCCGCCCGAACTGCTCCCCGCCGTCCCTACGCAGCAGGGGCCCGTCGGCGCATACCAACTGTCGACGCGGAGCGTGAGGGCGCGAGACGCATAGCACCGCACCGTGTATGAACCTCTCGAAGACTCTGCTGCGCAATTCGGCCGGGTGAGCGTCGCGGGTGCGACATGATCGCCTCTGTGGCCCTGGTCGCGTCGTGGGCCACACGGGGTGGAGTCCATGTCGTTGCAGCCGTAGGGGCTGTCAGAGATCCCGGCACAGACCGTGGCGGTCGCGTGGGCGGCGTTCCCTCAGGGGACGTTGGCGATGCGGGTGCGGGACCGGCTGGGCGAGGCGCGGACGAGCCGTTCGCCGGGTCGTTCGGACGCCGTGGGGCGCCGGGCCTGTCGCCGGCGGTGCTGTCGCTGGTCACGGCGCTGCAGTTCACGGAGAACCTGACCGACCGGCAAGCCGCCGCGATGACGGTCCGCGCGATCGACTGGAAGTACGCGATCGGCGCGGAACTGACCGATACCGGTTTCGACGCGACCGTGTTGTCCCGGTTCAGAGCCCGGCTGGCCCAGCACGGCATGGAGCGGGTGGTGTTCGACCGGCTGCTGGAAGTCTGCCGGGACCAGGGCCTGATCTGGTCCGGCGGCAAGCAGCGCACCGACTCCACCCATGTGATCAGCGCGGTCCGTGACCTGAACCGGACCGAACTCGCAGGTCAGAGCGTGCGGGGGGCGTTGGAGGCCCTTGCGGTCGCGGCTGCTGGCTGGCCGACGCGGTGGACGTTCCCGAGTTCGCGCACCGCTACGCCGAACGCGTCAACGGGTGGACGATTCCGTCGTCGAAATCGAAGCGGGACCGGCTGGCCGTTGTGTTCGGGCAGGACGCGCTGGCGCTCTGCCGGGCCATCTGGGCACTAGGGGCGCCCAGATGGCTGCGGGAGATCGAGCCGGTCGCGTTCCTGCGCAGGATGCTCGTGCAGACCTACTACGCGCCAAGGAGGGCGTCCCGCCCGGACATCTCCGCCTGGCCTACCCCTACGACCCTGATGCGCGGTGGCGGCCAAGGGCGACGACCTTTTCTGGCTCGGCTACAAGGTCCACCTCACCGAAACCTGCGACACTCCCGCCGAAGCCGAAGCCGAAGTCCTGCCGTTGCGGCTGATCACGGACGTCCTCACCACCGAAGCGAGCGTCCCGGACGCGAAGGCCACCAGGCCCGTTCAGCAGAACCTCGCCGACCGCGGCCTCACGCCGGGCGAGCACTACCTCCTCGCCGGCTACCCGTCCGCCGACCTGATCATGACGCCACCCGCCAGGGCATCACCATGGTTACCCCGACCCTCCTCGACCACTCACCGCAGGCCAAGGCCGGCGCCGGGTTCCGGGCACTGGTCGCGGAGATCAGGGAGCGTTCGCCGCCGAATCCAAGGACGGCAAGCTGACCGTCCGGCGCGACGACGGCCTCTACCGGCACCTGGAGGTCGAAATGCCGAAGTCCTCCGCGTACTGGTTCTAGGTGATGACCTGGCCCGGCGCCCTGGCAATCACCGGGCACACGGCAGCTACATCGGCCTCGGGGGACATCGGTACAGCCGTTGGCGCTTAGAACGATCACGGTCCGGGCAGCGCGAGGGCGCTGACGCGGTTCTCATACTCGCAGCGGACCATGGCTTGGCAGGGGCGGTCGGGCGCCTTGGTTCCTGTCGAGGGGCTGGTGCAGTATGAATGACTGATTTGACAGCTCCACTGAGTGACCAACTCGGTAGCCTTAGCGATTCCGATCGCGTCCTCGGCGGAAGGGGCGGGCATGGGTGTCTTCGACGCACTATCAGCGGCGTTCAACCGCTTCGTACGATCACTTGGCCGACCTCTGCCGCAAAGACGGGGTGAGACGCCTCAGCCCGTCACCACTTCGAACCCCCAGAGGTCGCAGGACGCCTTCCCCGATGGCTTTAAAGCGAGCTTGATCGTGAGGACCGGTCTCGCAGCGGTGTGGAACGCCCTGCCCGGCGATGAAGAGCGAATCGACTTCCTCATCAAGATTCGTCCGCAACTGGCGGAGCTGTACGGAAGGTCCGAGGAAGAGCTCACCCCGGAGAGACTGTGGGCATTGACCGAGCTTCCTCTGAACGCCTCGATGCTCAACCAGTTGCACACGCGTTTCGCGGCCTCTGGATCGCCACCACTCTCACCAGACATGAGAGCGGCGGTCTCCAAGCGGGCTGAGCAATCCATCGATCAAGCCTTGGCCATGCTGTTCATCCGCCTCGGGCCACCACCCGAGATGACCGGAGCCGACTGCGTACCCGTCTCAAACAGCGGTGGAGGGATCCAGCAATGAGCACGGAGGGCCAGAATGCCTCCCCCGCTTCTCAGGCGCCGAGTGACGATCCGGTCGTCTCGGCGGGGCTGGGCATCGCCGCGAAGTGGGGAGGTGTTCTCGACGCCGCGCATTTGGAGGTCGCGCTCAAAGCGCTGGAACCTCAGCTTCGCCGCGAGCACAAGGAACGGCTGCTCCGTCTGGAGCTACAGCGTGAGGCCGCAGAGCATGAGCGTGCCCACAAGCAGTACATGGCCGGTCTGATCACCGGCGGAATCGTGGCCATCGTTTCGCTCGGTGCCGGGGTGTTCGTCGCCAAGGACTTTTGGTGGCTGTCGATCCTGCTTTGTGGCCCAAGCCTGCTGGCGTTGGTCAAACTCTTCGTGCTTCGGCGAAGCGACGAGTACGACATGAAGGCGGTTTCGCGAGTGACGCGCAGCGGAATGAGTGCGGTGGCGCAGGCTCAGCCCCCTCAGCCGCCAGCCGTATGAGAATGTGCCGCATCCTTCGCCGCCCAACGATCTTTCCGCTATATCCCAGCAGAGCGACCAGCAGACGTGCTAGCCGACCACGATCGTCCTCAACGCCAACGGCTGTACCGATGTTCCAAGTGGCCACAATTTCATCGGATGCAACACTGCGGCTGGATCGCACACCGGCGGCAGCTTGACCGTTCTGTACTGGTCAGCGGCTTGCATGAGCCCGACGAGGGGGACTTGCCGAGCCCCTACATCAAGCAGGCCGCGGAGGAGGCCGAGGCCGCCCACCCCGGGCTGGTCGCGGAGGTCGAAGAGGAACTGTTCAGCCGCTACAACAACGCAGACGGACCTGGAGACCGAAGCCGGCGCCAAGGCCGCACTCGCCGGTTCGACAGCTTCCGCTTCGACACCACCGGCTGGGAGTTCACCGAGTACGACCACTGGTTCCTCTACACCTGCCAGGCCATCGCCTGGACCGTGGCCCAGTACGACGCCGCGCCCACTCCCGCAGTCTGATGTCCGCTTTGTGACTTGATCGAACCAAGGCCACAAAGCGGACATCAGGACGACACTCCAAAAAGTGGTTCGCCCGAACCACTTCTACTACTTGCCATACGTACCTGACGGAGAGCCTCATGACCTGTGTGAACATGCCTGCGCCCCTAGATAACCGTGTCTCCGGCTCCGGGGCCGCGGAATACTCGGCTGCAACTGAGGCTGGCCCGCCCATAGGATCCTCGTTCGAGGCGCTGGCATGGCGCCCTGCCGACAGTTGGCACTCAACGGACCGAGGATGCGTGGCGCAATGAGCAGCCGACTCTTCGCAATCTCCTTCGACGCGCACCAGCCCGAGCGCCTAGCGCATTTCTGGTCCGGCGTCCTGGGATTGGAGAGAACCGACGATTCTTACGACGGCATCGCCCTGCTGTCCGGGAATGACGCCGGCTACCGCCTCGGCTTCCGTCCCTCCCAGGCGCACAAGGTTGCCCAGAACCGGCTGCACTTCGACCTGACCAGCTCCTCCCTGGAGAACCAGCAGGAGACCGTGGCCAGGGCGCTCGACCTCGGCGCGCAGCACGCCGACGTCGGCCAGGGAACGGACGTGTCCCATGTGGTGCTCGCCGACCCCGAGGGCAACGAGTTTTGTGTCCTGGAGCCGGGCAACACTTTCCTCGCTGGCTGCGGCTTCATCGGAGCGCTCGCCTGCGATGGTTCGCAGGCCGTGGGCTACTTCTGGAGCGAGGCGCTGGGCTGGCCGCTGGTCTGGGACCAGGACGAGGAGACCGCCATCCAGTCACCGAACGGCGGTACGAAGATCACGTGGGGCGGTCCGCCGCTCATGCCGGACCCCGGCAAGGACCTGCACTTGGACCTCGTCCCGGACGACGATCAGCAAACAGAGGTCGAGCGCCTGCTCTTCCTCGGGGCGAAGCGTCTCGACTCCGCCCATGGCGGGAACGGCGCGGTGCTGCTGGCCGACCCCGACGGCAACGAGTTCCGCGTGCTCACGCGCCGGTGAAGCCGGAACCAAGGGAGCCGCGGTAGGCGGTTGCTGCTGCGGGGAGCGCAGCAGAGAGTCGGGGCCCCGTCACCAAACGGACAGCTCAACGCGTCCCGCGAGGAGAGAGCCACTACCCAACCCCGAACTAAGCAGCAGAGTCCTCGAACGGCATCTTGGTCGCAACGGCGTCTGGTCAGCAGTCCGTTCGATGACGGGCACGATGCACGGCTGGGCCGGGACGAGTTCGGTGGTGGTGCGGGGCGTTGTCGACCACGCGGGAGAGGCGATCGCTGGCTTGGGTAAGCTCCGGAGCGCTCCATACGCACCATTGAGGGGGGATTTCCTCATGCGCATCCGTCATGCTCTGGCCGCTGGCGCCGTTATCGCCGGCGCGCTCGCGGCCGTCACCGCGGCTCCGGCTCAGGCCGCCGAGTACTCCTCGCCTCTGAAACTCAAGGGGATCCAGTATGACGCTCCGGGCCGTGACTCCAACCGGTGCTCCGGCGGCAACACCAAGGACGAGTACCTGACGATCAAGAACTACTCGCGCAGCACGACCGTGAACCTCAAGGGCTACGTCGTCAAGGACGCCACCGGCAACACGTTCACCTTCCCCGCCAGCCACAAGCTCGAGCCCGGCGACTACGTCAAGCTGCGCGGCGGCAAGGGCACCGACTCCGACCGCAACAACGTCGTCTACCGCCAGAACTGCAACTTCATGTGGAACAACGACAAGGACACGGTCTCCTTCTACAAGCCGTCCGGCGCCCGCGCCGATGTGCACTCCTACACCAAGTCCCGCGACGACCGGGACAGCAACGGGTACATCAGCTTCCACGGCTGAACGCGAACTGCGCGAGTATTCGAGGGTCGGCTGCCAGACTGGCAGCCGACCCTCGAAGCCGTTCTGGGCCGAATCGGGCCGGGAGCACCCCGTGGCCGTGCGGTACAGCGGCAGTCCAGCCGTGTGGCTCACGAGTCCGCGTACGGCGGAGCGCACCTCCACCTGCATGTGCGCTGCCGCGCCTTGCCACCACCACGACCGCCGCCAGTACCGGCCGATACCCTGACCGGCATGAGTGACGCCATCGCGTGGATAGGCGCACACCACCACACCCCTTTATCGGCCGTGCCCGGCATGCTCGGCGGCATCTCGCTGACCCTGGCCCGAGGCGTGGAGACGGACGAGTTCCTCATCAACCTGGGCGCCGACCTCGACGAGCTAGCCGCGCGCACCCCCTGCAGGAAGCTGCGCGCACCGGCCGGGCAGCCGGGCCAGCCTTCCCCTTACGTCAAGCGCGCCATGTACGGCACGTGCGGTGAGTGGACGTACGTGCTGGAGGACTGGGGCATGGCAACCTGGGCGACCGGCTACCAGGGCAAGGTCGAGTCGATGCTTCCCTGCGAGGGCCAGGAGATCCTCTGCCTGACCGCCAACCGTTTCAGCCCCCCGGCCCTGATCATCCATGCGCCCGATGCCTGCGCATACCGGGCTGACTTCGGCACCGACACCGGACAGGGCTCGGCCCTCGATGCCGCCCTCACCGCCGCAGGCGCGGTGTTCCCGTCGATGTCTGAGGCCAGTGAGGCAGAAGTCGTGGCGTACTTCGAGGAGCATGGCGAGCGTCTGCCCGAGCTGGTGTTCAGCGCCGTGGGCGCCTACACGGGCGTGGCCATCGACCAGGACGCCGTGCGCGCTGGTGACCTTCCCGGCGTCCTCATCGCCCCGGCCTGACCGTCTGCCGCGCACATGAGACCGACCCCCACCCTGAGCACAGGGTCGGGCCAATGCTGTTGAGGCCAGGAGAGTTACTCCGCGGCCAGCTTGCAGATCACCGGCTTACCGCCGCCGATCTGATCGACGGTCAGTTCCCGTGTCTCCAGGTTGGTGTGCAGAGCCATGAGGTTGACCGCCGGGCGGGCCATCGTGGGCGGCTGCTCCTGGGCGAAGAGGAGCATCTGTTCCTGCGGTTGGCTGCTGTGCAGTCGTGATGGACAGGGGGCGGCCGGTGCGGCGTGCGGTTCGCTGCCGGTGATGGCGGCGCGGTCGTGGGGCAGCGGCACGCACGGGAATGGCCACTCCTCCCCCAGTGCAGCCGGCCCGGCGCCGTCCCCCGGTCCGTGGCCGCGGGGTGCCCGGAGCCGGAGGCCGGCCCGGCAGGGTGGGCGCGGCCGGGTCGGCGGCCGGCCTCCGGTCCGGGACGAGGACGGCGGCGGGTGTCCGGGAGCGTGGCGAGGTGGCGGGTGCCCATCGGGCGGTGTAGAGCCGGTAGGCGGGTTTCTGCCCGGCTCGGTGCGCGCCTCGGTGATGTCGGTGCAGTGCGCGACGAGCGCCTCGTTCACGATCCGCTCGTTCAGACCCGGCTCGCGACGTTGCCCGCGCTGGAAGGGCGAGGTGGCGGCGGGCTTCGGTGAGCAGACTACGACGGTGGAAGCAGCCGTCCTTGTTCATCACGAACACCGTGGCAGTGACCGCGACGGCCGCCAATCCCGCATCGACGACGGCGGCGCCCCGGGTCCGGATCGCGGGATTGCGGGGCGGGCGCGCTCGAGGAGGGAGTCGAAGAGGTCGGCGTCGGCACGAGGAAGTCCCGCGCGCTGGCCCGCCAACCCTCGCGCAGCTGCTTCAAGGAGCGGGCCTGCGGCTTCGCGCGGCGGGTCGGGCGGCTCTTCGGTTCAGCTTCGCCCGTGCCCGCACCGAGATCTCGGGCGCGAACTTCAGGTTGCCGTCGTGTCGACGGCGGGATGTACTCGTGCTCCAGGTCCTGAAGGCAGGCAGCGATCTGCGCGCTGCGGCGGGCGGTGATCCGCTCCGGCGGTTGCCGAACCACCACATGCCACCGCCGGGCACCGACTACGAGGAGTGAGGGACAGTATGAGGACCCTCGCGGAAGCACAGCGGCGCGCGATGACAGAAAAAGCCCGCGCTGCCACGGTCGCCGACCATGCCTACGCACAGGGCTGGGAGGACACCGCCGACCGCATGCGCCAGGGGGCCAGCGCCGACGCACTGCAGGAGGCGGCCCTCGAGGCCCGCAGGGCCGCCGGGGACTGGCCGTTGAAGCAGGCTCGGGCGCACGGCATGCAGCAGGCCACGGCCTGGGTCACCGCCGACCGTGCCGACGAATAGCAAGGATGCGGACCAACCGAATGCCACGGTGCCCCGCCTGAGCCAAGTAGGCGGGGCCCCGTCATGCTGATGCACGCTACCCGGACCGCTCGACGGCAACCTCCGGTCGGCGGTGTGCCGGATGCGAGACCCCGGCTGCCGTCGGCACAGGCGGAGTGGGTGTCAGAGTTTGCGGGTGTCGCGGGGCTCGACGTAGGGCTCTTCGCCGGGAGGGTGGCCGCTGTCGATGGCCCGGGCGCGTTCGAGTTCGGCGTTGAATTCCAGGCCGAGCAGGATGGCGATGTTGGAGATCCACATCCAGATCAGGAAGATGATCACTGCGGCCATGCTGCCGTAGGTCTTGTTGTAGCTGCCGAAGTTCGCCACGTAGAAGGCGAACGCGGCGGAGGCGATGAGCCAGATGACGATGGCGATGAGACTGCCGGGGCTGACCCACCGGAACTTGCGTTTGACGTTGGGGGCCGCCCAGTACAGCAGGGCGATGATCGCGGCGAAGAGCAGGACCATCACGGGCCATTTGGCGATGTTCCACACCGTGATGAAGGTGTCGCCCAGGCCGAGGACCTGGCCGGTCTTCTTGGCCAGGGTGCCGGTGAAGACCACGCCGATCGCCATGGCGGCGAGCAGCACCACGACGATGAGCGTGATGATCAGGCGGGTGGGGATGGTCTTCCAGACGGGGCGACCTTCGCCGATGTCGTAGACGGCGTTGGACGCGCGCATGAACGCGGCGATGTACCCGGAGGCCGACCACAAGGCCAGCGCGATTCCGATGATCAGCGCGATGCTTGCCCCGCCCTGGTTTGCCTGGAGCTGTTTGAGGACGTTGTTGAGGATGTCGCGTGCGGCGCCGGGGGCGAGACTGCCTAGGTTGTCGATCATCGGTTTGATCGTCGAGCTGCCCAGCAGCCCGAGGAGCGAGACCAGGGCGAGCAGGGCGGGGAAGATCGCCAGGATGCCGTAGTAGGTCAGGGCGGCCGCCCAGTCGGTGAGGTTGTCCTCCTTGAATTCCTTCAGGGTCCGTTTGAAGACGCCTCCCCAGGACCCTTTCGGCAGGTCGGTCGGCTTCTTCGCCGGCTGGGTCGTGTGCCGGTCCAGGCGGGATGTCTCGTCGCGATCGGTGCGGTGGCGGGCCATGGCTCACCCCTTCTGATCGGTGCCGCCGCACCAGGAGCGAATCGGTGGCGGAGCGGCGGTCACTGGTGGTTCACATGCCGCCAGGAGGCTGCCGCCGGGCCTCGCCGGCTACCTGCTGGCCGGACTGCCGGGCCTGCTCCGTGACCTGCCCGGCCTGGTCGCTCGCCTCCTCCTTGGTGGTGCGCGCCGCTTCCGCAGCGGTGTCCTTGACCTCCTGGGCGGCCTGCTTGGCCGTCTCGGTGGCGTCCTCCTTCACCTGCTGCGCGGACTGAATCGCCGCCTGCTTGACGGGCTCGATCACCTCACCGGCCTTCTCGGAGAGCTGGGAGGCTGCCTGCTCCTCGGCCTGCGAGGCGGGCAGGAGCGAGGCGGCCAGCATCCCGGCACCGAAGGAGATCAGCCCGGCCGCCAGCGGATTGCCCTGCGTCTGCCTCATCGCCCGTTCCGGGGCGCTGCTGACCGTCTCGCCGACCTGCCCGGCCGTCTGGAGCATCGTGTCCGCGGCCTGGCCGGCGCTGTCCTTGACGGATGCTGCGGCCTGCTGAGTGCGGCCCCTGGCGCTCTGTGCGGTTCCGGATGCGGTGCCCATGACGCGCCGGCGCGCGCTGGAGACCGCGCTGCGGACTCGATCGGTGCGGCGGCGCACGATCCGTGCCGGGCTGGTGCGGTCGGCCAGCCGGTCGACGTTCTCCGACAGCCGCTCGCGGGTCGCCTCGATCTCGGTTCTCACCTGGTCGGGTGACGTGCCCATTGCGCGTCCTCCTTCAGCGTCTGCACGGTCTGCTCCGGCTTCAGGGACACCTCCCGCATCCGGGAGCGGCCCATCACGTACAGCACGGCTGCGATCACCGCCCACACCGCGGTGACGATCAGGGCTGCCCAGGCGGTGTCCATCACATTGACCAGGGCGAACATCGCCGCGAGTGAGGCGAACAGGGCGACCATGTAGCCGCCGAACCCGGCGCCTGCGTACATTCCGGCGGCCTTGCCCGCCTTGCCGGCCTCCTCCCGGACCTCGGCCTTGGCCAGCTCCACCTCCTGCCGAAGGAGCGTCTGGATGTCCGAGGTCACCTCCGACAACAGCTCTCCGACCGAAGAGCCCCCACCGCGCGGCTCCGGCGCCGTCGACGACATCTCACACCTCCGGGAAAGGCCGCAGCCCCGGCTGCACGGCACCCTGCGGGTAAGGCCCCGGCTCCGGCTGCACGTCACCCTCCGGATAAGCCCGCGGGTCCGGCCGTACGGTCCTCTCCGGCACCCCATTGCCCGGGAAAGGCGTCTGTTCCTGCTGCCCCCCTTGTCCGGACTGCGCCTTGCTGCCGGCCTTGGCCATCCTGCCGACCGCGAACCCCGCCAGCGCCGCCCCCGCCAGGAACGCCCCCGGCCGGCGCCGCGCGAATCCCTTCAGGTCCTCCGTCATGCCTTGCACACCGTGCTCGTCCAGGTAGTCCGCCGCCCGGTGGCCACCATCCGCAGCCTTTGACACCAGGGTGCGGGCCGGGGAGTCGTCGGGGGCGTTGCGCGCCATCTCCGCCAGCTCGTCCGCCCACTGGTGGACCGTCCCGGCCGCACGCCGCGTCTGGCCCTCCACCTCCTCGGCCATGCGGCCCCGGAGGTCACCCACGGCGCTTCCGGCCTGGCGACGCGCCTCCCCAGCCACCGTCTTGGCCTGCTCCAGCGCGGTGCCAGCCACCTCGCCGGCGGCTTTGCTGGCCTGGCCGGCTGTGGCCGACGCCTGCTCTTTCGCGGTCTGTCCGGCCGCCTGTACACGCCCGGCCCCGCCGACGTCGGACTCAGTACTCATGGTCCTCACCCTCTTTCCGGGCCGCGGACGGCCTCCAGGCTCTGCGAAGGACGTTCGGGGAAATCGCTGCACCCCACGGTCGGCATCTCTCAGCTTGGTGAGGGGTTCTACCACGTCTGTGTGCTTATGTACCGATTGGGGCGTTTTTGCGAGTATCCGGGTCATGACATGCGAAACAACCATGTGCGGAGCTGGGCGCGGGCGGCCTTCAGCACCGATAGACGTCATGGCCCGGGCCGCACGCCAAGACATGGGGCGTTGAGGACGTGGCGCGGCCTGAACGCCAGACGGATGTCACCGCGGCGCAGAGGTTCGTCAGTGACCTTTTTGATCGGCGGTGTGTTGTTGCTGTGACGCGTGCACGTCGCTCCGGTCGCCACACGACGGGACCTCGTGTGCGCGCGGCCCCGGCCGTGCCCGGCGTCGGGTCCGCCCTCGACCTACTGATCGGCCAGGACCAGCAAGTCACCGCCGTCCGAGGGTTCCGTGACGTTGTGCCCCAGCCGCACCAGCAGGCCGACACCGCGGCCCGCACGATCGCGTGCGTACGCGCTGTCGTCAATGGTGTGGTGCGGGCAGGGGGTGAGCGCATCAGCCGACACCGTCCACCGTCGGCCCTGATGCTCGACGGCGACGAACCGTTGCGTTTGGTCCACAGCACGAGCCGGCCGCTGGGCGCTGATCGGTCACCGCGCTACCGCGATGTGGCCTGATCATTCCGGTATGGCAGCTGACCATACGGCTACCCGCCGTGAGCGGGGTTCGGAAGCAAGCCCCGCCGAGCTCTCCGAGTCCAGACTCGGAGAGCTCACCTCTTCCCAGCCATAGTGCTGTGACCTTTCCCCGCCGCGGGGATGTCAGGGAGGGTAAGGGGTAGGCGAACATGCGTCCCCGCTCCCCCGACACCCACGGTGATACGCATTGACCTCGCCCGCGCTCCCCGGCCGAGAACCCGGCGCTGATCCTCGCGTCGACGACCTCGTGCAGGAGGTGAAGCAGTTGCGGGAGAAGGTCGAGCAGCTGCGGGTGGAGAATGCCCAGCTGCGGCGTGCGGTGGCCTCTCACGCGGTCGTGGATCAGGCCATCGGGGTGCTGGTGATGACGGCGAAGATCAACCCGGAGGACGGGTTCATGGTGCTGCGTGAGATCTCGCAGCACACCAACACCAAGCTCTCCGCGATCGCCGAGCAGATCATCGAGCATGCGCAGGACACCGCTCTGCCTGAGACGATCCTGGCCGAACTGCACGCTGCCCTCACCCGCAGGAGGTGATCGAAGCAGCTGGGCTGGGTGGGTCAGGGCCCGTGGCGACCGGCCATGCCGACGACCGGATCGTCGCGGAGCGCGATGCGGGACGTGATGCGTTTTCCGACCGGCTCCCGCTGCGCCTCGAAGCCCTAAGACAGCGTTTCTGATGGCTGTCTCAGCTCGTTGGCTTGGTGTGATGACTCTTGCTGAGCGGCTAGTGCCGGATGAGCTGTGGGAGCTGTTTCGACGGGTGGTGCCTCTGACGGAGGTGACGCGTCCGCAAGGTGGCGGTAAGCGTCGGTCCGGTGATCGTGAGGTGTTGACGGCCATCGTGTTCGTGGCACGTCGGGGTGCACGTGGCGGCAGCTGCCGCCGGTGTTCGGACCGTGCTGGCAGACGGTCTACCGGCGGTTCAGCCAGTGGAGCCGGGAGCGGGTCTGGGCCCGGCTTCACCGCGTTGTGCTTGATGAACTGGGTGCCCGCGGTGACCTGGACTGGTCGCGCTGCGTGATCGATTCGGTCAGCGTGCGGGCGACAAAGGGGGGCCATTGAGCGGACCGAATCCGACCGATCGCGGCAAACTGGGATCGAAAATCGACCTGATCACCGACCGGAACGGCCTGCCGCTGTCGCTGGGCATCTCCGGCGCCAACGTGCACGACAGCTTCGGCCTTGAGCCGCTCGTGCGCGGTATCCCACCCATCCGCTCGCACCGGGGGCCTCGCAGAAGGCGACCCGCGAAGCTCCACGGTGACAAGGGTTACGACTATGACCACTTGCGCCGATGGCTCTGGGGGCGCGGCATCACACCGCGCATCGCCCGTAAAGGCGTGAGTCGTCGCAACGGCTTGGCCGGCACAGATGGGTCGTGGAACGAACGGTGTCCTGGCTGGCGGGCTGCCGACGTCTGCACCGCCGTTACGAACG